>NZ_JAYFEQ010000719.1:0-1329 GCF_055795085.1 Phormidium sp. CCY1219
TGGGGAAAAGCGCCTTTAAAAGTCCGACTTTGGACTCTTTAAGAATCCCTCGGATTTATCCGTAGGGAGTATCAAGTGCCATCTCCTGTCAGACTTAAATCTTATGCCGAACCTCATGCCAATTTAATGATTTGGTTGGGTACTTATAAAGTGGCAACACCAGGCGTGATGCTAGCCGATAATGCTACAGTGCGCCTCGATTTAGATAACGAACCCCAACCCGACGCCCTCCTACGCCTCGATGAAGCCTGCGGCGGACAATCGCGCATTAGCGAAGACGACTACATCGAAGGCGCGCCCGAGTTAATTGTTGAAGTGGCGGGCAGTAGCGCCTCCTATGACCTCCATGATAAATTGCACGCTACTAAATCCGAACTATTCAAATGAAAACCGATAAATTATGTTACCGAATTTTCTTAAATCAACCCAGTCTAATTTCCGAACTGTTACAGGGAATTCCCCCGGACTGTGAATTTGACTATAGTGCCCCAGTCGTCAAGGAAAAAGAAATCCGGCTTGATGGTTTGTTGACTCCGGTTTCCCAAGATGTCAGCTTACCCTTGGTGTTTCTGGAAGCGCAAATGCAGAATGACCCCGAATTTTATGGGCGCTACTTCGCCGGAATATTTATTTATCTGTTTCAATATAAAATTACCCGCCCGTGGCAGGGATTATTAATCCTACGCAGTCGTTCTCTGGACTTAGGGTCAGAAATTCCCTATCAAAACTTGCTATCTAGTTCCGTAACGCGGTTGTATCTAGAGGATTTACTGTCAGTAGAAAATCTTAGTCCGAACTTGTCTCTGCTGAAGTTGGTGGTGATGCCGGAGACTGAAGCGGCTGTGATGGCCAAATCGATTTTAAACCGTACCCAAACCCCGGGCGAATTTCAGAAATACCTGGATTTGGTTGAGGCTATACTGGTCAATAAATTTGATGATTTGAGCATTGAGGAGATACGCAATATGTTGGATCTTAGAGAAGCGGATGTGACCCAAACACGTTTTTATCAAGAAGTGATTCAAATTGGACGCCAAGAAGGAGAGCAACTGGGAGAAGCGAATCTGATTGTGCGTCAGATATCTCGACGTTTTGGGGCGCTGAGTTCGGAACAAATTTCGCAAGTGCGGAGTCTCTCGATTCCTCAACTGGAGTCCCTGGGGGAGGCTTTGTTGGATTTTCAAGAACTTGGAGAATTTGAGGCTTGGCTGCAAGAGAATTCCCTGTAGGGACACAGCACTGCTGTGTCCTCCTTAGCTTCTCGGCGGGAAGCCCCGCGCTCTACCCGTGCTTGGTGAGCGTCGGGATGAGAGCCAGGGGAAATGGAGG
>NZ_JAYFEQ010000720.1:0-433 GCF_055795085.1 Phormidium sp. CCY1219
CCACCGCACTGTTGTCGTCCAAGTCAATATCCGTATAGATATCTAACGCGACTTTATCGTTTTGGTAGTAGGTGTAAGGAAAGAACCAACCGCCTTGCACTTGGGTTTCTTCCGCAACGACTTCCAGATAATTCAGGTCAGAAATATTCACAATCGTTCTCCTTATTATTCTCAGGGATGAATTGTCAAATCTACGCGAAAAATTCCAGTCAGGAGAGAAGGGAAAAAAGATATACATTATTAGCCAATAATGTCTTGCGATCGTCTCCTTTTCCCCGATACTTTAGCGGCGTTTAGTCTGTAGCCGAGAAGGAATATACTGCCGATTCTGAGTGATAGTCAGTGGTGAAAGTGGTGAAGGAAACCTTAGTAAAGGTATTTTTCCCGAAAGCAAAAGCACCACCTTCTACCACCGCACTGTTGTCGTCCAAGT
>NZ_JAYFEQ010000721.1:0-292 GCF_055795085.1 Phormidium sp. CCY1219
CATAACGCACCATCCATAATTACGCGATCGTCCAATTTGAATCATCGCATCATGCAAATGATATCAATATCTGGGATTTGGTGCGTTACGGCGATGTCGATATTTGCGTTAAAACCCATCATTTATTCCCGCCGTAACACACCCTACCGGGGATGACACCATCATAGGTAGGGTGTGTTATGCGGTCAGAAAATGCGAATGGTTATAAATCAATTATATTTCCGCATAACGCACCATTCCAAATCGCGCGATCGTCTAATTTGAATCGCATCATGCAAATGATATCAATATC
>NZ_JAYFEQ010000722.1:0-883 GCF_055795085.1 Phormidium sp. CCY1219
AATAATTTCATTCCAGATTGTGCCATACTCAGAAACTTCCAGCAATTGCTAGATTTTTCCGGGTTAAATGTATCTGTCAGAACAGAGGATGAAACAGATTATGGCTGGCGACATTTCCCGATGAAATTTGGACCGGCTCCAGTATTTTATCTTTTTTATTGTTAATAGAATGATTGAAAAACCACAAGTTTTACTGAAGCTTAAAGAAAAAATTACGAGCAGAGATGCCAAGGTTGGCGTTGTTGGCTTGGGATATGTTGGACTGCCATTTGCTGTCGAAAAAGCAAAGGTAGGCTTTCACGTAATAGGAATTGAACAAAACCCGAAGAGGGCAGAGCAAGTCAATAAGGCTGATAATTATATCACCGATGTTAAAGACAAAGATTTAGAACAAGTCGTTAAGAGTGGCAACTTACAAGCGGTTACAAGCTTTGATTGGGTAACCGAATTGGATGTAATTGTCATTTGTGTGCCAACGCCGCTGACGAAGAATCTGACTCCTAATTTAAGTTATATCGAAAGTGTTACCGAAGCGATCGCTCAATATTTGAGACCCGGGCAATTAGTGACTTTGGAATCTACCACCTATCCGGGAACGACAGATGAGGTTATGCGCCCTGTATTGGAGAAAATAAGTGGTCTTCAGCAGGGAGAAGATTTTTTTCTGGCTCATTCTCCAGAGCGTGTCGATCCAGGAAATCAGCGGTACACCACTAAAAATACTAATAAAGTGGTAGGAGCATCAGATCCCCATTCTTTGGAAGTTGCCATCCAATTTTATGAACAGACGATAGATTATGTGGTGCCAGTTAGCTTCTCGGCGGGAAGCCCCGCGCTCTACCCGTGCTTGGTGAGCGTCGGGATGAGAGCCAGGGGAAATGGA
>NZ_JAYFEQ010000723.1:0-4941 GCF_055795085.1 Phormidium sp. CCY1219
GGGGGACCGGGGGTCAGTCGCTCGGCTTATATCCCCACGGATAAATCCGGGGGCTTTACGCCGATTCTCGGTAAAGACTTTCCTGGGTTGACCAGCGGCTCAGCCGTGGGATCGCCAGTGGAAGGCATTTCCGCTCTCTTGAGGATCCACAGACCCCCAAGGCTCTCGATCGCCCCTGGCGGGATAATCCCTTGGGCGATCGCTTTGTGCATCGGCGAGCGATCGCGGCACAGGTTCCACGAGTTTTCGCATTATCATCAATGCAAGTGAAATCACAATATGCTAGAAAGCCTTAAAGAAGGCGAATCAAACGGGGAGCAGAGGCAACCGGACAAAATGAGCAAGATTCTGTTAGTAGAAGATAATGAGATGAATCGAGATATGTTATTGCGGCGTCTCAAACGTCGGGGTTATGACGTGATTGTAGCTGTGGATGGCGGGGAGGGATTGACAATGGCTCAGTCTGAATTCCCCGATTTAATCCTCATGGATATGAGTTTGCCGATTCTCGATGGTTGGGAGGCAACTCGGCGACTCAAAGCGGCACCGGATACCCAGTCGATTCCAATTATCGCTCTGACGGCTCACGCTATGTCTGGCGATCGCGAAAAATGTCTGGCCGCCGGTTGCGATGATTACGATACCAAACCGGTGGAATTTCCCCGGCTATTGGAAAAAATTCAGTTGCATATCTCGAAACAACCCACCTCATAAGGGTTGTTCTGGGGCGTAGCCGCCTCGCAGGGGTATGGGCAACCCTCTCCACTGACCAGCCGTCTGTTCGTCCTCTCGACAGGAAGCATTCCCGGGGTTTTAACTCCACTACTCTCATCGAGGCGCTTTGCAAACGTCGAGGATCCCTTACCGCTTTAGCCATAGGGACTGCATCTGGCATGGATCTTTCTTCCACTTCTTTCGCGGTTTTAAACTATCCTCGCACTGATTGGCTTACTGATTTTTTTCCCAACGTTTCCGCCTAAATCGCTCCCTAAATTGAAGCAGAGCATCAGAGGTAAAATGTTCTATTTGTGGGAATTTTTTATATTCTTATGTCCCCTTTCATGCAATTATAATAATTGATTTGAGACTGGCTAGATTGCACTATTTGGCTGCATAGGTGGTGGGAAAAAACTGTTAAAACTCAGAATCATCAAGGGTGGATTTACAGGTAAAGTTATCGGAACCGACTGGCTGTAAAAAAAACGATTATCAAGCGCCGAATGCAATGTCTATCCATCCGCTATCTCAAACTTGTAAGGAACATCAAACTATGGACTCTGTTACCGAGAATCGGTCGTTTGGCATTGTCCGAACTTACGGACTGATAGGAGTGAGTGCCGGGTTGTGTCTCTGTGGGAGCGCATGGAGTTTAGATATTTTGAGGGGCAATTTGAGCTGGTCGATCGCCGCGATCGCTGCGATCCATCAATTGAATCCGTTACACTGGTTGATTGATTGTTCTCCGTTCCTCTTCGGATACCTCGGCACGAAACTCGGTCAATTCAAACAAGCCAACCAGCAATTAAATGCTGACAAAAACCGCTTACAACGTCTCAGCGAGCGCCAACCCCCAGCAGAAAACCCACCGGGGGGCGATCGCCTCTTGTTTTGTCACACCACCGCAGAACACCACCTGCTCGATTCCCACCACCCGCCCCTCGCCACCCTCGAATTTAACCGGAATGGGGAAATAAAAGCTTGGAATTCAGCAGCCGAAACCCTTTTTGGCTATAGCATTCAGGAAGCTTTGGGACAACATCCCCTTAATTTTCTGATTCCGGAAGGCTTTCAAAAGCAGTTTACCGAACGCTGGAATGAGTCGATGCAGCAAAAACGTAGCGTTGGTTGGATCGGCGAGCAGCGAACAAAACCGGGGGAAATTATCGTTTGCCAATGGTACAATACCCCGATTTTCGATAAGAATGGTGAGGCGATCGCCGCGATCGCGTTAGTTTTCCCGATTACCCCCCAGATGCAGCTCGAGGCTGCATTGCGCGAAAGCGAAGCGAGATTTCGCTGTTTATCCGAGGCAACCTTTGAAGGTATTCTCATTCACGAGTCAGGCACAATTATCGATGTCAATCAAACCTTGGTGGAGATGAGCGGGTATGAAGCAGAAGAATTGATCGGCACCAATGGGTTGGAATTACTAACGCCTGAATCTCGGAAAATCGCCTTAGAAAATATTAAAGCCGGGGTAGAAACCCCTTATGAAGCAGAAGCGATCCGCAAAGATGGGTCGCGATTTCCGGTAGAAATCCAGGGGAAAAGGATTCGCGATCGCGGCAGGTCACTCCGGGTGGCGGCGGTGCGAAATATCCGCGATCGCAAGCGCGCTCAGCAAATGGAACGGGAATTAATCGCCTCGTTACAAGAAAGTCAGCGCACCCTCTCCACTGTGCTGAGCAATCTTCCCGGAATGGCCTATCGCTGTCGTAATGACCGCAACTGGACGTTTGAATTTGTCAGTGAAGGATCGGTGGCGTTAACCGGCTATTACCCCAAACAGTTCCTCGATGACAAAAACATTTCCTTGGCTCAACTCATCCATCCCGAAGACCGAGAGCGGGTTTGGCAGGAAGTGCAAGCGGCTTTGTCGGCCAAAAACCCTTTTGACCTCACCTACCGGATGATCGCCGCTGACGGCGCACTCAAGTGGGTTTCCGAGCAAGGTTGCGGCGTCTTCAGTCCCACCGGAGAACTGCTGTGCTTAGAAGGATTTATCTGCGATATTACCGAACAAACCCGATCGCTCGAAGCTCTCTGTCAAAGCGAAACTCGCTATCGGACAATCTGCGAACTGGTGTCGGATTACGTTTATTCTATCACCCTCTCGCAGTCCAATCAGCCGATCGCTGAATGGGTCGCGGACTCCTTTTACGAAATTGCAGGCTACCGATTAGAAGAGCTGGACCGTCAACAAGGGTGGTCTTCCCTGATTCATCCGGAAGATTTGCCCCGTTTCGAGCGCTTTCAAGCTACTTTACTCGCTAACCATTCCGGCGTGTTAGAATATCGTATTTTCACTAAATCGGGGGAAATCCGCTGGTTGCGCGATTCGGCGCGCCCGATTTGGGACGATCGCGAGCAACGGGTAACTCGGATTCTCGGTTCGGTCCAAGATATTACCGAAACGAAGCAATCGCGATCGCAAATGCTCGATACTCTCTCCCTGTTGAGCAAAAGTGAAGCGAGGAACCGCGCCTTGCTCAATGCTATCCCCGATTTAATGTTTCGATTCGATCGCGACGGTACCGTTTTGGATTTTAAATCCGTTAAAGGGGTCAATTTAGCCGGGATTGAAAATAAATTTTTGGGCCGCAACCTCCGGGAAGTCTTGCCCGACTATGTGGCCTCTCAATGCATCAACGCCCTGCAAAAAACCTTGCACACCGGGGACATTGAAATCTTTGAGTACGAATTGCCAATTAATGGCGAATTATTTAGTTACGAAAGCCGGGTGATGGCCAGTGGAGAAGATGAAGCTCTGGCCATCGTCCGCGATATCACCGAACGCAAGCGATCGGAAGTGGAAAAAAGCCGGTTAATCGCTTCCCTACAAGCCAGTGAAGAAAAATATCGCTCGGTGGTCGATACCATTGAAGAAGTTATTTTTAAAACCGATAGTCACGGCAAGTGGACCTTTCTCAATCCCGCCTGGACTCAAATCACGGGATACTCCGTTGAGGAAAGTTTGTCTACCGATTTTATCGATTACGTTCATCCGGACGAACAAGCGGCCAGTCGGAAAAAGTTTGCCCAATTAATGACTCGCGAAGCAGACTATTGTCACCATGAAACTTGTTACCTCACCAAAGATGGTGCGAGTCGTTGGATGGAAGTTCACGCCCGCGTTCAGTTAGCTGAAAATGGCACGATTTTAGGCACGTCTGGCACGTTGAACGATATCACGGAGCGACGGCTTGCAGAACAAGAATTACAAAAAGCTAAAGCTGCTGCTGAAGCGGCAAACCAAGCTAAAAGTGCGTTTCTGGCAAATATGAGTCACGAACTGCGAACCCCTCTGAATGCGATCGTCGGCTATAGTGAAATGCTCCAAGAAGATGCAGAAGAATTGGGAGATGAAAATTTACTCGGTGATTTGCAAAGAATTAATAATGCTGGGAAACATCTGCTAGCTTTGATTAACGATCTCCTGGATATTTCTAAAATCGAAGCCGGTAAAATGGATTTGTATTTGGAACGGTTCGACCTTCGCACTTTGATTTATAATGTGGTGTCAACTTCCCAACCGACAATCGAGAAAAATAACAATACTTTATCGGTGATTTGTCACAACCATCTGGGTAGCATGTACGCCGACCTGACCAAAGTTCGCCAAGTGTTGTTGAATTTATTAAGTAACGCGGCTAAATTTACCGAAAATGGCACCATTACTTTAGAAGTAACCCGCTACTCGGCTTTACCCCCTGGGGCTGATGTGGTTCGCCCTACCCAAATGTCTTCAGCGGGAATGCAAAATCACGAGCTAGCAGCAGGTAAAAACCTCGACTCGGAAGGGGCGATCGCGTCTCCCGAACTCGGGGTCAATGATAAAATCACATTTACGGTCACCGATACCGGAATTGGCATGAGTGCGGCGCAAATCGAACAGATTTTCCATCCCTTTACTCAAGGTGATGTGTCCACCACCCGCAAATATGGGGGCACCGGCTTGGGACTGTCTATCAGCCAACGGTTCTGCAAGATGATGGGGGGCGAAATTACCGTCACTAGCGAGTTGGGAGTGGGGTCGCGCTTCACGGTCTCGATGTGGGCGATGGTTCCCGAAAAGAATACCTCTACTTCTCATTCCACTTCTTCCGGATAGACCCTCTTGTAACTCCCGATTCCTGATTTGATTGTGTCAGGGACTCCGTAGAAACCAACCCCATGTCTAAAGCCAGGGGCTTGTACTTCTAACCACCTGACCAGCCTAAA
>NZ_JAYFEQ010000724.1:0-104859 GCF_055795085.1 Phormidium sp. CCY1219
CGAGGAGGCACATTCGCAACATAGTATGTCTCACGGCAATGAGGCACATTCGCAACATGGTATGTCTCACAGCGAGGGCGTCATGCACGGCCCAGACGCTCACGGTCCGGGCAACGTCGGGAAGCCGATGATGGTGGGAAGTCGGCTGCACGAACCGGGAATCGGCTTAGAGAGTACGGATACCCACCGCGTACTGGTCTACACCGATTTACGCAGCGTGAAGCCCGGTTACGACCCACGGGAACCCGAACGAGAAATCGAACTCCACCTCACCGGGAATATGGAACGATATATGTGGTCGTTTGATGGCAAGAAGTATTCCGACTCCCCAGAAATTACCTTCTACAACGGGGAACGATTGCGGCTGACCTTTGTCAACGACACCATGATGGAACATCCCATTCACCTGCACGGCATGTGGATGGAACTGGACAATGGCGCGGGTGAGTATAAACCTCGCAAGCACGTGGTCAACGTCAAACCTGCCGAACGCTGTTCCGTAGAAGTCACCGTGGATGCACCGGGTAACTGGGCATTTCACTGCCACCTGCTTTATCACATGAAGGCGGGAATGTTCCGCACGATCGCTGTGGTCGATCGCCCGGTGGAGGCTAGCTAATGAAATTCCGAAGCACAGATTTCCCCTCTCTTGTGGCAGGGTTAATTTCTCTTCTCAGCTTGATGAGTTACGCCCCGCACATGCGGGCAGAAGAACACCCCCCCTCCGGGATAAAACCCCCGGGATTTGAAACCATTTACTCCACCGTAGAAACCGCGAATGACACCGGGAAAAACCCAGGCTGGCTTGTGACAAACCAGCAGCAAGAAAACCGAGGATTTAATCGGGAAACACGCCCACAAGTCCAGGGCGCAGAATTGCTCTTACCCCTAGGGGAAAATCGCCCAGAAACCCTGACAACTCCTGTAGAAATCCCTAACGATACCGCGCAAGAAGACTGGCCTTTACCCGTCAATGATAGTCGAACTTATTGGTCCTTACTCATCGAGCAATTTGAATCTCGCAACAACGAGGGAGAAGCTTCCTTTAATTGGGAAGGATTAGGTTGGGTTGGTGGCGACTACCGCCGGCTTTGGTTGAAAACTGAAGGTGAGGTGGCTCTCGTGGAAGACACGGGCGGTGAAGCTGAAGTTCAGCTTCTTTACGGTCAGCTCGTTGCCCCTTTCTGGGATGTGCAGGCCGGTCTGCGGTACGATAGACTTTATGGTTCGGAAGGCGATCGCGGTCGTGGCTTTGCGGTGATTGGCGTTCAAGGCTTAACCCCTTACATGTTCGAGGTTGATGCGGCGCTATTTGTCAGTGAAAATGGCGATGTTTCGGCGCGATTTTCTGCCGAATATAAACTGCTGCTCACCCAAAGATTGATATTGCAGCCGGAATTTGAAGTCAATGTTTCTGCCCAGAAAGTCGCGGATTTCGGTGTAGGTTCCGGTCTGAATGATATCGATTTAGGACTGCGAATGCGGTATGAAATTACCCGTGAATTTGCACCCTATGCGGGAATTTCTTGGAGCCGCAAGTTTGGCGAAACTGCCGACTTTGCACGAGAAGAAGGAGAAGACGTGGATAATTTCGCAGTGGTTGGCGGTCTGCGACTGTTGTTTTAAGCCAGAGCGCCAATCGGGTTGGGGATGCTTTTAAATCCCATTGATGGAATCGGTGGGTTTCCTGGAGGAAATACTACCGATTCCTGTACTGCAATGTTTCGATCCAGCTTTTTCTGTCTCCGCTCATCTCGATTTCGTTTATAATTATCTCGCCAAGAGCGCATTTTTCATGTAGGGAAAGCACGCCGCCCACATCTGTCATGGGCGGAAATTTAGAAACCATTCAACACCTTACTTACATGAAAACTGCTCTATCCATTGCTTACTGCCCTTGACTGATTAATTGAGCTAAGGGCATTCGCCGGAGATTAAGTCAGGAAAAATTAGTATGAGAGTTTTGTTAGTGGAAGATGAGCCGGATTTAGGGGCGGCAATTAAGCGCACCCTGACCCACGAGGCTTATATTGTGGACTGGGTGCAAAATGGTACCGATGCCTGGGGGTATTTAGAAAGTCAGTGGACGGAATATACCTTGGCCATTTTCGATTGGTTACTGCCCGGTTTATCGGGACTGGAATTGTGCAAGCGACTGCGAGACCGGAAAAACTCATTACCGGTGTTGATGCTCACCGCAAAAGATACAGAAGCCGATAAAGTGGCGGGGTTAGATGCTGGTGCGGATGATTATTTAGTGAAGCCATTTGGAATGGCGGAATTGTTGGCGCGGTTGCGGGCGCTGCAGCGGCGATCGCCTCAAATCCAACCCCAGCAACTACAGTTAGACAATCTGACCTTAGATTATGGCAGTCGCACTCTTTATCACCAAAAAACCCCCAGTGAATCGGTGCCGATCGCTTTAACCAATAAAGAATTTCAGTTACTCGAATATTTTATGAGACACCCGAATCAAATTGTCAATCGCGACCAAATTTTAGCCCAGTTATGGGAATGGGGCACAGAACCGGGAAGCAATGTGGTGGCGGCACAGATCCGACTGTTGCGCCGCAAGCTAGCGGACAATAACTGCCCCCTGGCGATCGAAACGGTGTATGGACTCGGCTATCGCCTCAAACATTGAAGTTGCGCCGGGGGGCAACTTTTTGGGTGCAAGCAAATTGAAACAATCGGCGATGTTATCTGTCAATTATTCCGCTTCTCCAATCAAGGTAAACCCCGCCCAATCTCGCGGATGGGGATATTGTGCCATTGTGTAGAGCATCGCTTCTCGCAAGGCGATCGCCTTATCGGGTCGGTCCCGCATTTGCCGATAAAATTCGGTCATTAACTCGGCGGTGGGTGCGTCGGGGACGGCCCAGAGAGACACCACCACACTGGGCACGCCGGCAGAAATAAAAGCACGAGACAACCCGATAACGCCATCCCCGGTAATGTTGCCTCTGCCGGTGTTGCAGGCACTCAGCACGACGAGAGAAGCCTTCAGGTTTAAATCCAGGATTTCCCCGGACGTGAGAAACCCATCTTCGGTGGCGGGGGTTCCGTCTGGGGTTTCGCCGAGGGAGGCTAAGGCGATCGCCCCGGGAATGCCAAATCCCAGGTGTTCGAGTTCGTCGAGTAAGCCGTGGGTGGCTAGATGGATGATACTTGCGTGGGGCATTTTTCTCACAATTGCTGCTTCGGTGGCGGCATCGCCGATGATGGCTTCGGTTGCCAATAGCTGGGCAATGGCGATCGCTTCTGCTTCCGCACCGGGTAACGGTTCTAAGGGGACTGGCGCTTCCCCTAACTCTAGGGGAATGCTGGGCATGGTGGGATTGCCCACCACTAACGTATCCTCTCCAGTGGTGGGTGAGGTCTGCGGGGAATTTTGTTGCCGTTGCTGACGGGTGAGGTCGAGTACCTGAATGGAAGGGGCGGTGAGAATGGTATGGTTTTCGATTAAATAGGTACCTTGTTTGTCTTGCAAGGCGGGGAAGGGAATTAAAAACAGCGCCCCTTGCGGGATGAAGATAACCCGATCGCTGGGATTTTCAGGCAGCAAATCGGCGATCGGTTCGATGAGGAGCTGGTAACTTTTATATAGTCTCGGAATCAGTCGCCGGGTGGGTTCGGTTTCCAACTGTGCCGGAGAAACCAGACGTTCCGCGTTCAGTTGCATGGCGTCGCGAGTGCCGCGTACTGCGGAAGTCACCGCGCGGGTGGGCCATTCGGTGCCGCGACTGATTCCGGTTGCCGCCGCAACGCGCGATCGCTCGGCAGAATCTTCGATGGACAGATCCAGTTCGGCGAGATCCACGGAGCGAAACGATACCGTTCCCTGGGGCTGAATCACCCAAATATACAACTCGGACAATCCCAGGGCATAGGTGACTAAGGTGGCCTTTTGCGCTTGGGCAATGGCTTTGATTTGTTCCACGGTGGGCGGTTCGGCGGCGATCGCCGCTTTAGAGTCTTCCGCAATCCGCGAGGCGATCAGTTCCACAAATGCCCGCGCCCGACTGCGTTCGGCGATTTCTAAGGCGTCTTCGGCTCGATTTTGGGCAATCAGCGATTCGAGCAGATAGAGATAGGTATCCGCTTGTTTCTCAAACAGAGATACTTTGTTATCGTCAGTCAGCGAGGGGCGCAGGGATTCCCAGACGGCGATCGCCCGCCACAGTTTCTCACTTGCAGCGGCGAAGTCCCCGGCCCGCAGCAGCGCCAACCCAATCCGATCGAGGCTCCACGCTTGCCAAATGCGATCGCCGAGTTCGGTTTCGATTTCTAAGGCTTCTTCGTAATACTCTAACGCTTTTTCGTAGTTGCCGCGATCGAGATAAACATTTCCCATCCCGTGCAGGGTCGGGCTAAACCCTGCCAAATTTTCCATCTCTTTTTCCAGGGTTAACGAGTCTTCGTACAACTGCAGCGCTTTGTCGTATTCCCCCAAACTGTGGTATGCTGACGCCATGTTGCTTAACACATTCGCTTGTCCGGGTTTATACCCCAATTCCCTGTCGATCGCCAAGGATTTCTCGTAAAGCTCCAAGGCTTTTTCGTAGTCTCCCAGTTCGGAATAAAGGTAGCCGATATTATTCAGGCTAACCGCTTGCGATCGCGGTTCGTCTATCGCTTCTAAAATCGCCAGAGAGCGGCGGTAGAAATCCAGGGCTTTTTCCAGTTGTCCCAACCCTCGGTAAAGGAGACCGATGTTATTGAGACTGGTCGCTTCCCCTAACGGATCGCCGATTTGTTGATAAATAGCCAACGAGCGATCGTAAAACTCTAAGGCATTTTCATACTGCCCGATACTCTCATAAATAGAAGCAATTAAGTTAAAACTGTTTCCTTGCCAACCTTCCTCCCCCAAGTCTTGAAAAATGGCTAATGCTTGCTCGGTCACGCTTAATGCCGCTTGATATTCGCTGAGATTTGCCCGCGCCCACCCGATATAATACCGGGCAATTCCTTCTGCTTCGCGATCGCCCAACTTTTGCACCACTTCCAGATAGTTCTCGAAGGTTTGCAAGGCGTCTTCATACTTGCCCTGGGATAACTGCGATCGACCCTGTTGAAACAGCATCCCCGCATCAAATTCTAACACCTCTCGCGGCACCTGCGCCGATGGGCGATCGGCATTGTCACTCAAAGCATCTCCCGATGGCGGCATACCCCACCCCTGTGCGCCGGGGAGAGAGAACAGGATCGTTGCCGTCACTAAAACACTAAGGCGAGGAAGTTGGAACAGCATAAGCAGGGTTTTCCAGTACCATAAAAAAGCCACCCGCAGAACGTTGCCCCCCAAACAAACCCCTTTCGCTTCGCGGTGGCTAAATTTCCATTTTAATTTGTCTAATTGTATTGGATTTTTGATAAAAAAGGCGAAAAATTAATATTTTTTTTACAACCCGGAATTTTATCCGGCCAAAACTTCTACCATTTTTCGATTTTGGTGTTAGAGTTGGGTACCCACCAGTCCCCGAAGCAGATGCGATGAATCGCGTCTCTACAAGAGGGGGGGGCGAGGCAAACCCGGACGATCGCCAATCAACAGACAAACCCTGGGGTTAAGAACTGCCCCTTTCGTGGAGTTTCTCCCGCACCCAACTGCGAAACGCTTTGAGCGCAGCAATTTCGCCGCTGGTTTGACTTTCCTCGACAAACCGCGCCAAATCGCGCACCGAGACCACCGGAAAGGCAACGCTCAATTCCCGCTCTACATATTCTCCCTCGACAAGCTGATAAAACGTCAAAACCCCTCGGTTATATCGCCACAGTTCCGGAACTTGCAGCGCCGCGTAAATGCCCAACTTATTGATAGAACTGTGGGTCAGATCCACTTCAATCGCTAAATCCGGTGGCGGATCGGTTTCTAAATTGAGTTTTTGCTTGCCTCTAACCACAGGTTCGCTTTGGATATAATAGCAATTATCCGGTTCGATGCCTTTTTCTAACGCTTCTTGCTTCAGAGTCATCGACCCTGCACTTTTGAGTTCCCGGTTTAATTCTTCCGCTAAGGCAAGGACAAAATTTCCCAGATTGCTCTTATAGCTTTCGTGTTCTAAAAGAGGCGTCATAATTTCGAGTTGTTCTCCATCATAAGCCCATCGAGAACCGCGATCCTCACCAGTTTCTTGTAGCAAAGCGGTAAAGGTTTGCCAGCTAATCGGTTTGAGGACAGTTTTTTGTTCTCCGGGAATCCGATTGGTTGCTATCATCTGCGGGTTGCCTCACTGCGTCACAAAATGCGATCGCGCCGGGACTTGTTGACGCCCTTGTGCTTCGCCTGATGGCTGGGCGGAAGCCCAGCCATTTGAATTAACTAAATATGCCGCTGAAAAACTCGATCGCCTCTTTCAGCGCTGCGATAAACACGTCGATTTCTTCGCGAGTGTTGTAGAAATATACACTCACCCGGGCAGTGGACTGTGCCCCGATCGCGCGGTGTAGGGGTTGAGTGCAGTGGTGTCCGGCGCGGATAGCGACCCCGGCGCGGTCTAAAATAGTCGAAAGGTCGTGGGGGTGAACGCTACCGCAGGTAAAGGAGGCTAACGCCGCTCTCCCAGAACCATCGGGCTTCGGTTGCGGTCCGTACACTCGCACTTCCGAAATTTGGTTTAACCGCTCGAATAGATACTTAGTGAGATATTGTTCGTAAGCTTCGATTTGCTCCATGCCGATACTGCTGATATAGTCGATCGCCGCCCCCAGGGCAACCGCTTCCCCGATCGCCGGCGTTCCCGCTTCAAAGCGATGGGGCACGTCGGCGTAGGTAGAATGGTCTAAAAACACATCGGCAATCATCTCGCCACCGCCCAAAAACGGCGGCATCGATCGCAGCAAATCCAACTTCCCATACAAAAACCCGATCCCGGTAGGGGCGCACATTTTGTGACCCGACGCCACCAACCAATCGCAATCCAGGTCTTGCACGTCGATTTTCATGTGAGGCGTACTTTGACAGGCATCAATCAACACCTTCGCCCCCCATTCGTGGGCTAAAGCGGCAATTTCTTTCACCGGATTAATGCAGCCCAAGGTATTAGAAACATGAACCGCCCCAACCAATTTTGTCTTCTCCGAGAGCAGGGATTTATATTGCTCCATGTCGAACTCTTCGGTTTCCGTCAGTTCGACAAACTTCAACACTGCCCCGGTTTTTTGCGCCAGAATTTGCCAGGGCACTAAATTGCTGTGGTGTTCCATCACCGTGAGGATAATTTCATCCCCCTCGCGGATATTGCTCGCCCCCCAAGTATTGGCCACCAAATTAATTCCTTCGCTGGCATTGCGGGTGTAGATAATTTCTTTTTCTGAGGCGGCATTCACAAAGAAGGCAATTTTTTCTCTCGCCCCTTCATAGGCATCGGTGGCGCGAGAACTGAGGGTATGGACGCCTCGGTGAACGTTGGCATTGTCGAGATGATAATAGCGGCGCAGGGTGTCGAGAACCTGCACGGGTTTTTGCGAGGTGGCGGCATTATCCAAGTACACCAACGGTTGCTCGTTGATGTCTTGCTTTAAAATCGGAAAGTCGTCGCGCACTCGGTCGGCTAAGGTTTTTTCGGTTGTGGCTATCATGGGATTCAAGAAGGAACGATAAACAATAAAGGGTGAATTGAATCGAGGGTTAAACTCCTCATCCCTGGGTTAAAACCCGGAAGGCTAAGCGCTCAATTCCTCTTGAGGAGGACTGAAGAAATTATAAGGAGTTAGTGTAGTTTTTTTCAGGTTTAGGGGGTTTTAACCAAGTTGCGCTATCAGCCTCAAGAATGAATTTACGGGGAAAAAGCAGGAAGCCCTCGGGAATGGAATTTCCCCCCGGGAGAGACTTCCGAGTCGGGAAGTTTCTCCGGAAATTGATTCTTTCGGGGGGATGGGGGGGTGGGTCAAATGTCAGGGAAAGTTGAACTCAGACTTGCCCTGTTACCCGGGGAAAATTCTCCCTATGCGCGGCAAGCAATACAGCGAGACAGATGGGTTTTCAAGGATTTTATCGGCAAATGGTCGATAATTTCTCCGGCAAACCCATCGATGAGCAAATTGCGACTGGTGGTCGCATCTAAACCGCGACTTTGCAGGTAGAAGAGTTCGTCATCTTCTAGTTGGCTGACAGTGGCACCGTGGGCGCACTTGACGTTATCGGCGGTGATTTCTAGTTGCGGTTTGGTGTTGACGCGCGCTTTGGGGGAGAGCAACAAGTTGCGGTTGAGCTGACTGGCGTCAGTCATTTGCGCGGGTTTGGGAACGAAGATTTTGCCGTTAAAGATGGTATGGGCGCGATCGCCGATAATGCACTTGTGCAGTTGGGTGCTGTTCCCGTGGGGGTAGTTGAGGGCGAGGGCGCTGTGAGTATCGGCCACTTGTTCCCCTTCGGCGCAGGTCAAGCCATTGAGGGTGGTATAAGTGCCTTCGCCTTTTTGGAACATTTCCAGATTGTGCCGCGAGAGCTTCGCGCCGGTGGAGACTGCCGTGCAGGTATATTGGCTGTCTCGCCCTTGGGCGATCGCGGTTTTGCCGATATGGAAGGAGTCGCTCGCCTCACGCTGTATTCGCGCGTGATTCACCCGGGCATTGTCTGCCAGCCAGAATTCCGTCACCGCATTGGTAAAATAGGGTTGTTTCCCCTGGGCGTGACACCACTCTTCCCCGGCAACCAGATACTCTTCAATCAGGGTACAATCGCTGCCCCCTTCGGCCACCACCAAGGTGCGAGGCTGCACCAGGGCGGCTTTCTCGCCTTTGACACTGACGAAGAGCAGGTGAATCGGGGTGTCCACGATCGCATTTTTGGCCACCCAGACCACCGCCGCATCGGTTAACCCGGCGGTATTGAGGGCGGTAAAGATTTCTTTGCCTCCCTCTACTTGGGCCAAATATTCCGGTAGGCGATCGCGTTGCCCCTGGGTCAATTGTCCCAGATTGCCCACAAACACGCTATCCGGCAATCCGGACACCTCGGACAGGTGCGGGGCATACACGCCATTGACGAAGACCAAGCGGCTGTCTGCCACTTCCGGTAATTCAAATGGCGCGATCGCTGCTTTCGGCAACTCTACCGTCGGCGCAGTCTCGAAATCCACCGCCAATAAAGGCGAAATATCCGTAAACCGCCATTCCTCATCCTTTTTCGTGGGCATCGCTAACTCGCGCACCCAGGTTCCCGCATTATCGCGCACCTGCTGCAACCATGCCGCCGTCGGTGCCGCGATGCCCCAGTCTTGCGGAATCACCCGCGCCGCACCGTTAAACGCCTGACGCAGCAGATTGTCCAGATAAGACACCTTTGGCTTACTCGAAACCTCAGCGGTCATTACACACCTACCTTAGCCCGATCGGCTTCTAGCACCCAGTCATACCCGCGCTCTTCCAATTCCAGCGCCAGTTCTTTCGTGCCACTGGTGAGAATGCGACCGCCTTCCATCACGTGGACGTAATCCGGCACGATATAATTCAACAACCGCTGATAGTGAGTAATCACCAGCATCGCATTCTCTGCCGAGGCTAACTGATTCACTCCATTGGCCACAATCTTGAGCGCGTCGATATCCAATCCGGAATCCGTTTCGTCCAAGATGGCCAGCTTCGGCTCTAACAGCGCCATTTGTAAAATTTCATTGCGCTTTTTCTCGCCGCCAGAAAATCCTTCGTTCAAACTGCGGCTCAAAAATGTCGGCGACATCTTGACAATTTCGAGCTTTTCTTGGATTAACTCGTCAAAATCAAACGAATCGAGTTCTTCCAACCCTTCATGCTTGCGGTGGGCATTATACGCCACGCGCAAGAAATCCAGATTGCTGACCCCCGGAATTTCTAGGGGATATTGAAATGCCAAAAACACTCCTTCCCGGGCGCGCTCTTCCGGTTCCAATTCCAGCAGATTTTTTCCTTTAAAAATTACCTCGCCGCCAGTTACTTCATAGGCTGGATGACCGGACAATACTTTAGAAAAGGTACTCTTACCGGAACCATTCGGTCCCATGATGGCATGAATTTCTCCGGCTTTAATTTCTAAATTAAAACCGTTAATAATTTGATTGCCATCCACATTCGCCGTTAAATCGCGAACGGACAGAATCACTTCGCTGTTTTCGTTAATCATTATCTCCTCGATGATTTGACAATTGTGCTATGGCGATCGGTTTGGTTGCCCGGTTCCCCCGATGCGGGAAACCGGGCAAAACAGGAAGTGGTTTTAACCCACGCTGCCTTCTAATTTCAGGCTCAATAGGCGATCGGCTTCCACGGCGAATTCCATCGGTAGCTGGTTAAACACATCCTTGCAGAATCCGCTAATCATCATCGACACTGCATCTTCCGCCGAGACGCCGCGCTGGGCGAAGTAAAACAGTTGATCTTCTCCAATCTTGGAGGTGGATGCTTCATGTTCGACCTTGGCGGTTTCGTTTTCCACCTGGATGTAGGGGAACGTATTCGCCTCGGCGTTATCGCCAATCAGCATCGAGTCACACTGGGAATAGTTGCGCGCGCCTTTGGCTTTCGGTCCCATTTTCACCAACCCGCGATAGCTATTGGCGGAGTTGCCGGCAGAAATTCCTTTGGAAATAATCGTGCTGCGGGTATTTTTGCCGATATGGATCATTTTGGTGCCGGTATCGGCTTGTTGTTTGTTGTTCGTCAGCGCCACGGAGTAGAATTCTCCCACGGAGTTATCGCCGACTAATACGCAACTGGGATATTTCCAGGTAATTGCCGAACCGGTTTCTACTTGGGTCCAGGAAATTTTCGAGTTTTTCCCTTTGCACAATCCGCGCTTGGTGACGAAGTTGTAAATGCCACCTTTACCATTTTCATCCCCGGCGTACCAGTTTTGCACCGTGGAATATTTGATGTCGGCGTCATCGAGTGCCACCAGTTCCACTACGGCGGCGTGCAGTTGGTTGGTGTCGAACATGGGGGCGGTGCAGCCTTCCAGGTAGGACACGGAACTCTTTTCTTCGGCGATAATTAAGGTGCGCTCGAACTGACCCGACTCGCCGTTGTTGATCCGGAAGTAGGTGGACAGTTCCATCGGGCAGGTGACTCCTTTGGGAATGTAGACGAAGGAGCCATCGCTAAATACGGCGGAGTTGAGGGCGGCGAAGTAGTTATCCCCCACGGGCACTACGCTGCCAAGATATTTTTTCACCAGTTCGGGGTATTCGTGTACCGCTTCGGAGATGGAGCAGAAGATGACCCCGGCTTCGGCGAGTTTTTCTCTAAAGGTGGTGGCGATCGAGACGCTATCGAATACGGCGTCAACCGCTACGTTGCTCAGGCGCTTTTGTTCGGACAGGGGAATCCCTAGTTTCTCGAAGGTCTCGAGAATGGCAGGATCTACCTCGTCGATGCTATTCAGTTTTGGCTTTTTCTTCGGTGCCGAATAATACACGATATCTTGGTAGTTAATCGGCGGATAGTGGACGTGGGGCCAGGTCGGCTCCTGCATTTTTTCCCACTGCCGATAGGCTTTGAGGCGAAATTCTAGCATGAATTCTGGCTCTTCTTTTAAAGCCCAGATGGAGCGCACGACCTCTTCGCTCAGACCGGCAGGGATGCTCTCGGATTCGACGTCGGTGACGAAACCGTATTTGTAGGGTTGATTGACTAAGGTTTTTGCTGTAGAAGTCATAGTTCGCGTGATTGTGTTCTCTCTCTTTTCAGGTTTTTCGGCGGCGGGTGTTCTCAATTCAGTCAACCGATTTAAAAAAAATAAGTATTTCTACGGGTTGACTTTTAGCCGTTTTGTGCTTGGTTCTCTTCAGTATTCATTCGTGGTCGCTCGAATTTGCTCGAAGTCAATCTCTTGTTGGTCTCCGGCAAAGTCGTTGTCTGGCGTCAGAAACAACATGCAGTGGCATTCTTTGCGCTCTCGCATGGGAATGCATGGGCAGTTCCAGTATGCTGCTTTGACTTCGGCTTCTTTATCTTCGTAGTGGCGACAAGGACATAAGGGGGCACCTAATTCTTCCTTGTGCTTGGCGAGTCCTTCGATCACCACAGAGGTTACGCCAAGATCGGCACAGAAATACGTTCCCGTGCGCTTCGCGTACTGTTCCGAAAAGCGCCGCATGGCTTCTAGGTTCTTGTCTGTGGCTTGTTTGGGGTTCTCTTCTGCACTCATTATGCGATTTGATATTAAGCAGCTAACTTCTTGGGGATCGGATGCCTGGGGACGAAGGCTCCAGGCGGCGCAAGCGGGGCTTTCCGCTTGTCCTGGCAACCGTCGCGCTTTCCGATTTTGTCGGAAAATGGGCATTCGCGATCGCCGTCTATATATAATAGGGTTAAAACAACACGAGTGTTGCTTAATTCCATTGTAGGGTATTTTAGCAACATCCGTGTTGTCAAAGTCCAAATTTGATTTTTTTTAGTGTTTTGGCGTTTAACCCCGAGGAAGATGATGACCACTACTCACCAACCTTCCACAAAAGAGGACATCCTGCAATACTTACTCAAGCAGGGTCAGGCTACAGCTCAGGAATTAGCTGAGGTCTTGGCGATCACCCCCCAAGCCATCCGCCGCCATTTAAAGGATTTGGAGGCGGAAAAGCTAATCGCGCATCAAACGGTGCAGGTGGGCATGGGCCGCCCCCAGCATCAGTACGAACTCACCCCGAAGGGTCGCGATCGCTTCCCCAGTGGCTACGATGATTTTGCCGTCTCTCTGCTCGATACCCTGGCGGAAACTGTGGGCCAAGATCAAGTCAGCACCATTTTGCGAAAACAATGGGAACGCAAGGCCCTGGAATATCGCAATGCCCTGGGCAATCGCTCTCTGGCAGAACGGATCGCCGCTTTGGTGGAACTGCGCAAGGCAGAAGGCTACATGGCAGAATATTATCCGGTCGAATCCTCCCCGGATGCGATCGCCGAGCGCTTTATGTTCACCGAACACAACTGCGCTATCTCTACTGTGGCTGAGTCTTTCCCTAGTGTCTGCGGTCACGAGTTGGACATGTTTGGCGCAATTCTCCCGGATTGTACGGTGGAACGCACCTACTGGATGATTGATGGGGAACATCGGTGTGGCTATCTGATTACTCCTCAGCCACGCGACAAATAACTGCCGATTTTAATTTTAAAATCCACAGTCAAAATTCTATTATTTCATATTGTCGCCCCTCGCGACATCAATTCATGCTGTCTAATTCCACCCCCCTTAATCATGGAACCTCAACAACCCTCCGCTCAGTTTTTAACCCCAGAAGAGTCTTATGCTGTTGATGGCGCGCTGCTCGCTTCCCACGAAAAGTTTCTAACCCGATTGACAATTTCTTCTTTAAAGCTGCTCAAGCATATCTCTCAAGATCTGTCGGTGCCGATGGAGGAACTTACGGCACAGCAGGTGATTGACTGGTTTGAAAAAGATGGCAAAATCCGTCGCGAAATTGGTCCAGATGCGGCGTTTTTGAAGTGGTGATCCCCCTTGATTCGCCAATCCCCTCTTTGAACCCCCCGGTTTTTTTCAAAAAGCCCCGCACCCAACAAGGGTAGGGCTAAATACAAACCTAGCCCGCCGAGGCGGGCTGTTTTTTGACTCGTTCCCAGGCCCAACCTGGGAACGAGAAAAATTCTCAATTATCTCTTCTCAATTCTCTATTTTAACTCGCTCCCATATCGGTTTCAAAATCGGTGTCGTTTTCGGTTTCAAAGGCTTCGTTATCCGCTTCGGTAAAATCCACCCGATCGCTGTGGCGATCGTACCAGTAGGAATGGCGGTGGGTGTAATAGTAGCTGCCCCAGTTATCGTAACGCCCGTACCCTGAGTAATATGAATATTCGTGGTAATCCACCTCGCGATCGCGCTGACCCCCTTCGCAATACGGACAACCGGTGGGGTCGAGACGCCCGCAGGGATGTTTGAATAAAAAACCGACTTTCAGATTGCATCCTTCCCGGTTGTCGCCGGTGATTCCACTGCCGATTTGTACGAGAATAGTGTAGGACCCGATTTGCAGGCGATCGCCATCCACCAAGGTGCTGCTTGGCAATTGCACTCGATTGATTTCAATCCCGGTGCTGCTATTACAATCCACCACAATCGCTTCGCCGTTATTTTCCTCAATGACAGCGTGATACTCGGAGACTAACCCATCATTTAACACCACCTGCGATACCGATTCGCCGTTAATTTCCCCGGGCATGGCATTCGGGTCGCGACCCAGGGCTATCGGCGTTTCTCTCAGGAATGTTTCCGTTTCTTGGGTGGAAACATTGGTGATAACGAGCTGAATTTTCATCGGGGTTAACCTCCGGAAAGATAAACCGCATAAGCCAAAGCGGCTTGTTGTTCGCGGGTGAGTTCGTCAAAGCCAAAACTGGCTAAGGCAATGGGCAAAAAGTCGTCTTTGGTATAGAGAACCGTTTCCTCGTTGGCATTTCTCAAAGATAGTTTGCCATTTTTCAGCTTCACTTTATAAAGCGATTGTTTGTCTGGGGTTTCTATCTCGTAGCCATAGTCGCGTTTTTTAATGCGGTAAATTTGGCGATCGCTTCCCGTCTCTAACTTGTAATCCCCATCGGTTTGCCGCCGCAACACGTACAATTCCTGGGTTTGGTCGGCATTCTTTATCTTCCAATATCCTTTTTCGCTGACCACATACCCGATCGCTTCATCTGCCGGATTTTTAATCTTGATTTTTTGCGTTTCATCCACGGTTAGCCGCGCCATTTCGGCATCCCTGGCATCCACCAATTTCGCCCCATCCGGTTTAAATTTAAACGAAAAAGCTTCGGTCTCGCCATCGAGTTTAAATTTAATTTTGTTCAAGGTGGTGTCCGGGTTGGGCACCTCCGGGGTCGGCGCGCTGGGGACGCTAGGACTGGCCATGTTGTCCGTTTGCGAGGGGGCATTGCCATTATTTCCACAGCTTGCTAAACACAAGGTCACGGAAATCAGGGACACCGATAAAACCCTTTTCACAATCCGTTTCATTTTCATCTACTCCTGGCATTATGCCGTGGTTTTTTTTGTCAGCTTTTGGGCTAAATTAAGCACCTGATACAAACTCATTAACATCATCGTCACCGTTTGATAAATACTCTCCTCGGATGCGGGTTTGAGTTTCACGGTGAGCTGCATTTTGTTGTCCGCAACTTTTAACCGCTTGACGCGCGCATTTTTGGGAAGTTGCACGGCTCCTTTGGCGTCATATTGTAAAATTTTGATGCCGCCATAGCGCTTTTTGGGGAAGTTTAAGCTCAGTTCCATTTGCTCCCCTTTGTATTTGATTTTGCTTTTAAATTTGGTTTTTCCACTGCGCGATCGCTTGGTGCCGGATTTTCTTTGAAAATTTTCCGTGGAACTTATAAAAAATTCCGTTCCATCCACAAAAGCTCCCTGCAAGACGAGCCAATTATCTTCAAAACTCTCCACTTTCCACCCGCGACGGGTGGGATGGGGGTCGGTGCTGATTTTCTTGCTGTCGTCTAGGGGTTGACTCAAAATCAGACGAATGCTCAGGGGGTGACTTTTGTCCCGATCGCGATCGAGCAGGTCGATAAAATTCTCTGCCAATCTATAGCGATGGTTGGGGATATTTTTTTTGTGATAGTTATGCCCTTGAATCAAGCCGACGATCGCCAGCCCCAAAAAGACCAACCACAATATCATAAAAACAGCAAGGAAGGCTCCGGAAAATAAAAACGCGACAAAAAACCACAGAAAAACCCCCACAAAGCCAATATTGCGAACTCGGTTCCAAAAGGCTTGCTTGTTCTCGACGACGCGATCGAGCTTGGAGATGTCATGCAAATCCTGGCAAATCTCTGAGGAAGGTGCTGTGGCTTTATAGGTTAAGGTTTCGAGCAACTTGTCTGGGTCGATGGACATAATCTAAGCAAATTCTCCTAAGTGAAGGGTCTGCATTGTTGTGAAAAACTTAACAAAACATCATCAATTTTTGTAAACTGTCCCGCATCGAGCCATCCTATTATAAACTAGAGTTTTCAGATTGGCGACTCTGTTGATGGGCGAAACAAATCGAGGGACGATCGCAACGATGAACCAGCCGCAAATTGCCTACATTTCTTTCGATATCGTACCCGCACCGAAAGGGGCAGCCATTCATATTGCTGCTTTTGTTAGAGCGTTAGGGGCTGCATTTGGCAATGTCGAACTGGTGACGGTTTCTCCCAATTGGGAAGCTATGGATCCACAAGAACGTTACCCGAATGTGATGCAAACCGCGTTACCGGCGGTGGGAAAAACCCTCATCGATCGCGTGATGTATTTCCGCACGATGTTGGGCAGTTGGTTTAAAAACAAACGGTTTGACGTGGTGCATATTCGGTCGATTTATGAGGGATTTCCGATTGCTTTGCAGAAAGAAAAATGCTGCGATCGCCTCATCTTTGAAGTTAACGGGCTACCTTCTATCGAACTCAAGTATCGCTATCCCGCCGTGGCAGACGATCGCGAACTCTTGCAAAAATTACACGCCCAAGAACAAATCTGCCTGGATGCAGCGGATTTAATTATTACCCCCAGTGGCGTCACCCGGGATTATCTGGAAGGGCGACAGGTTCCCCGGGCAAAAATTTGCGTGATTCCCAACGGCGTGGATTTAGACATCTTTACCCCAACTCCACAACAAGCATCGGCGGTGAATTTAGAGGAAAATTTCCCGTATCATTTAATCTATTTTGGCACTCTTTCTGCTTGGCAAGGTGTCAATATTGCAATCGAAGCATTAGCTCAGGTTAACGAACGGTTTCCGGCAAAACTGACGGCAATCGGACAGGCGCGATCGCAGCAAATTGAACGATTGCAAAAGCTGGCCAATAAATTAGGGGTGAGCGAAAATCTGCGAATTTTATCGCCCATGTCCCAAGGGAATTTAGTGCAGCAGATTCATCAAGCCGATGCGATTGTCGCCCCTTTAACTCCCAACGATCGCAATTTAATTCAAGGATGCTGCCCCCTAAAAGTGCTGGAAGGAATGGCAACCGCAACCCCCACCATTGCTACCAATCTGCCCGTGGTGCGCGAAATTGGCGGCGATCGCGAGCATTTTCTACTCGTTAAACCGGGTTCGGCGGGTTCCCTGAAAGATGCGATCGTCGAGTACCATTCTCAACCGCAATTCGCCGCCCGGTTGGCGCGCAATGCCCGCCAAAGAATTGAAACCCATTACACCTGGCAACAAGCAGGCGATGCCTTAATTGCCGCTTATCACCGCTTGGGAATACCATCCGTTTCCTACAATTAAAATTGTCGGTTGGAATTAATCGGAATTTAAGCGGTGGATGACCTGTTGCAGGCGGGCTTTTTCTTGGGCGGGGGAAAACTCGGCTAAAATGCGATCGCGAGCGGCTTGGCCGATTTTGCGGCGGTTTTCTGGGGGCAATTTCAAGGATTCTAAAATCGCATCGCCTAAATGATGCAGGTGCGATCGCGAGAGAATAAAGCCATTTTTGCCATGTTCGATCGCCTCGGGAATTCCGCCTGCATCGCTAGCAATACAGCAGCACTGGCAAGCCATTGCTTCGAGGAGGGAATTGGGCATTCCTTCCCACAATGAAGGGAGGAGAAAAAGGTCACAAAGCTGTAGGTATTGGGCCACAGAATTGCCATCAGTTAAATGTCCGGTAATGATGACGCGATCGCTGTCTTCTGGGTGGGTTGCCCCATACAATTGGAGGGCAGGTTTTTGCGATTCGCGCACTTCGCCGATAATTAACAAACAAGCGGGATAAACCTGTCGCACGGTACTCAAGGCACTGAATAAAAACCGCTGACCTTTCTTTTCGCGCAACTCTCCGGAAAAGCCCAAAATCACTTCATCTTCGCCGATGCCAAGCGCGTGGCGATCGGGGCGCATATCCAAACTGTTTTGCCTGTCTTCTGGGGGCGAAAATATCTGCGTATCCACCGCATTTTTCAGCAAAATAATATCATCCCGTCGGGTCAAACATTGAATTTTTTTCTGCAAATCTGCACTGACGGTGGTAATCAAACTAGCGCGCTCTAAAGTCCACTGTAGGCGGGCAAAATCTCCCGGGGGAAAAATGCCGCGATCGATATCGTTTCCCCTGGCGCTAACCGTGGAGGGTAAGTGGTTTAATTCGGCAAACCAAGTGGCGAGAAATCCCGCTGGAAAAAGATAGTGCCCCCAAACGGCATCATAAGGATGGTTTTCTTGCATCCAATCTAACAGATTCATGGTGTGGTTGAGGGTCATATCCCAATGACGATATCGCCCGACGCGGTAAATTTGGCGCGACTCTATATCCGGGGTATTTTCTCGGTGGGGAAAGGCAACTTCGCCTGCTTGCAAATAGCGCGTCCACACCAAAACATCGACGTTTAATCCCAGTTGACAGAGCGCTTCTGTGATGCGATCGGCACTTCTGGCTACGCCGCCAATATCTGGGGGGAATCTTTCGGTAATAAATAATAATCGTTTCACGTTGAAGTGACTCCGAGTATGGTGAATTTTCAAATATTTTAAGGGAATAGGAAGAAAAAATAAATTCAAGAAGCAGGGGGGATGAAATCCGGCTATAATCGCAGAGAGCCTTATTGGCAAATCGCCGAAAGCAAAATAGAATGCGGAATCCGGCTAGCAAACATCGGCATTAAAATTAGTCCGCGCAGGCGGACTTTGTTTGCCCAGTCGCGACTTCTAGTCGCCCGGATATTTCTAAGGGTCAGTTCAAAAACTGGTCGGCGATCGCAATTTTGCAGGGGCGATCGGGGCTAATGTCTGGGGTACATTGCCAGGGTTTCCTTGCTCTGCGGGTGAAAGATTTTTTCTGTTTAGGTGCATTGACCATGAATTTTGAATTTCCTCTCGAATCCATTCCGGAATTCATTAGTGAATTTTTTACTCTATTAACCGAAACCTACATGCTAACAATGGCACAAAACCGAGAACAAGTTTATCAAGATTTCCTCGAACAAGAGTCTGGCTTCAACGCGCAGAAATTGGCATTTCTCGACAAAGGAATTAAAACCTCCCCTTACCACACTGCGGTATCGGATTATCCCAATCGCTTAACCCAACGACCGACTTTAGCATTAGCCGGGGCGAAAACCTATCCGAATGTGGGAGAAGTTCCCGAGATTGATGAGCAAGCTTTACATTTTCTTCATCCCGATATCAAACAAGCTTGTGTCTGCGTGGGTGGATCGGCGGGGGGACCGTTGAAAGCGCGCTGGTTGGGTAGAAATGCCCTAGATAAAGAGCAGTTTTGGAGTGCGACTAAAATTATTCCGATTCTCAACTTACTTTCTCAGTTGAAAACCGACGTGCAAAGCAGTGAAGTGCGGGGCGAGGAGAAAAGTTTCAGTTTGTGGCAACTGTTTGAGGATGTGGTCACCTATGAGGAAAAAATCGGCAGTTCTAATGCGATCGCGGCAATGTTTAAGTGTTTCCAAACCTATCAGGGTTTAGAAGAGTGGATGATGAACGTCACCGGAAATCATCATGCGGAATTCCAGGGACTTTATGGCGAGGAACCGTTGATTGCATCGCCGAAAGTCTGTCAGGGAAACCGGGAAATATTGAGCGCCGCCCCGGAAACGAAAAAGCGGGAAACTCAACCGGGGGAAAACTTGGTGACGGCTTACGATTTAACGCGGTTAATGTCAATGGTGGGATGGCACTTTCATCTGCCCCATGAGGCGCAATTTTCCATTGAGTGGGAGAATTTAAAGCCATTTATTGTGGCGTTGGGGAAAGATATTTCCCGTTACCTGGATGTGGCGATCGCCAAACTGGGAATTACCGAAAATCTTCAATCTCCCGTGATTCTCTCGAAAATGGGATTTGGGTATAGCAACAGTCGCAAGCGTACCGAACTGACTTACACCTGCTTTACCCAATTTTCCTACAAAGGAATGCCGATGTCAGTGGCGATGACATTGCGCGGGGCGAGAGCATTAGGAAACTTCGATCGCGAAGCAGTAGAAATTGACGCCCGGATGGCCACTGAAGTGACGGAAATTTTGAGAAGATTAGTGAGTGAAGAGTTAAAATAAGCAATTCTGCAAAATAATTTGTCCGTTTTTTCACCGCAAAACTGTAGGGTGGGTAATGCCCACCTTATCTCTTAATTTCTGTTACCAGACTCTACCTAAAAATTGCCATTCAGCAGCCACCGAGCTATCCAATTAAGGGCGTTTAGCACGCCGTTTTCTTGCCTAATTTTTCACCTAAAGCTACGCTGATGCCGGGTTTCTTCGGGGGTTGGCCAGGGAATGGCTAATGGCTGGTTGTGCATTATTTATTACCCTTTCTTTGCGGCGGTATTTTGTTTAGGTTCTTTCACCACTGCGGGCAAAACCACGGTAAAAGTGGAACCCACATCAAGCTGACTTTCTACCACAATTTTACCGCTCATCATGCGGCAAAATCGCTGACCGATCGCGAGTCCCAAACCAGTTCCGCCATATTTGCGGGTGGTGGAGGCGTCGGCTTGGGTAAAGGCATTGAAAATATGCTGCAGCTCTTCTTCACTCATGCCAATTCCGGTATCTTTTACCCGAAAAATGATAAATTCACGCGGCTTTTTCTCCTGAGATGGCAGTTGGGTGTCGCCGGATTTTTCCTTAGTTATGCGTTGACTAGATAGAGTGATGACGCCGTTTTTGGTAAACTTAGCGGCGTTACTGAGCAGGTTTAACAAAACCTGCTTGATTTTGGTGCGATCGCCGTACATGCTGCCTAGATTTCTGGCGCATTTTAATTCCAGGGTATTGTGATTTTTATCCACGAGGGGTTGAACGAGGGTCTGGATTTCCAGGATGAGGGTGTAGATATCGAAATTTTCCAGGGAAAGGGTCATTTTGCCCGCTTCGAGTTTGGAAATATCCAGGATATCGCTGACGATGGTGAGGAGATTTTTCCCCGCTTGCCGAATGTTATTCAGGTCGGGGATTAAATCCTCGTAACCTAAATCTTCCATTTCCTCTTCGAGCAAATCGCTATAGCCAATAATTGCATTGAGCGGGGTGCGAAGTTCGTGGCTCATATTGGCGAGAAATACGCTTTTAGAATAGTTAGCAGACTCGGCAGCTTCTTTCGCCTTTTGCAGTTCAAATTGGGCCAGTTTGCCTTCGGTGATATCGCGCACGATCGCCAGCACTTCTTGCTCGCCACAGACCACAAACCGAGCTTCAAAATGGCGACGGCGATCGTTGATAAACCACTCGTATTCAAATACTTGGGTTTCGCGCGTGGCTAAGGTTTGCTGGACGTAATTGAGATACAAATCGGCAATTTCTGGGGGGAAGACTTCCTCTACATTTTTTCGCAAGAGTTCCCCTTCTCCTTGGGGTCTGATGATGGTGTCGCCTCTTCCGCCTTTGTAATCCACAAAGGTTCCATCTTCGGTAAATCCAAACATTAAATCGGGAATTGCAAGCAGTAAGGCGACATTTTTGGCTTCGCTTTGGTGGAGTTGGGCGGCACGTTCTGCCATGCTTTCAAACAGTTCTCGCAGGCGCTCGCTCATGGTATTAAATGCACGAGCGAGCATGGCGAGTTCGTCATCGCGATGAATCTCGATTTGATGGGTTAAGTCTCCTTCGGCAATCTGTTCGGTGCCGGCGGCGATTTCTTGCAGCGGTTCTGCAATCGAGCGGGCGAGCCACATGGCGATCGCAGTTCCGAGTGACCCTAATACAACGATTGCTGCCACACTCAGGCCGATCGCTTCGGTCATTTTTTGCTGTAGCGGTGCAGTGGATAAAGCCAGGGTGACTACCGCGATCGCCCGATCCCCTTGTGCTACCGCTGTGCCGGCTAATAGTCGCTCATCGGTCCACTGGTAGATGACTTGGTTGCTTTCCATCACCGCCTGCACGAACGGATCCGGCTTCGATCGCGGCTCCTGTCCGCTCAAGTCATCGGTTTCGGCGAGAAGAGTTCCGTCCGGTTGGTACACCCACCCCGAGATCGCCATCTCTTGCGTCCCCAGTTGTTCCACCAATTGCTCGAGAAACTGTCTGTCTTCATCGGCGATCGCATCGGCTACGCCAACCTCTAGAGAATCGAGCAATATCTCCGCCTGCTGTTCGAGTTCTTCGCGCAAGGTCTGCTGCTGAGTGCGAAGATATAGCCCGGTGACGCTTGCCACTGCGACAATGACAAACGTGGTGACCGAGAGGGTGAGTTTCGTGGCAAGCGAGCCTTTTCTCCAGATGAATTTACCCATGTAGTTTCCGTGTTTTTACTCAGCCCACCAGCCGGCAGGTTTGGCAAAATGCCAAAATCCACTTCCCGGCAATTGTTGAGCTTAACTTTTTGATTAACTGATTTATTTTAACTGGCTTTACTTGGAGTCACCCCTTTAGAGTTGTTATAAACCACCGCGCAGGTTTTAAAGCACCTTTGTTACATTTTTTTACAAATCCGCAGATTTACGCAGACTCCAGCCCTTGAACCAGAAATGGAGACTCGCCATCATGTCTTTCGCGCTATGATAGCAAAACTGAGGGGCAGTTTTTCCTTCCCCCCCCAACCCCTCTCCCTAGCCTTGATTTTGTTTCTGTAAAGGATAGAAACCCCGGGCGCAAGGTCTCTATCCGCAGGCAAACACTCACAACAATAGCGCGCCAAGGGTGAAAGTTAACTGAGTTTGAACTCCTCAAACTGCGCTTCCCCAAACGCCATCTCACGGTCGATCGCCGACAGCACTTTACAATTTGCGGCATCCGATCCCAAACAGGCACAGACTAATTGCGCTACATCGGCTCGGTGAATGATGCCAGAAACCGTGGTATTTTCGGTTAGCACGCCATTGCCGGTGGGCGGTTCTGATTTGAGTCCTCCGGGACGAATAATCGTATAAATTAACCCGCTATTTATCAAGTGCGATTCGGCTTTTTCTTTCTCGGCTAATACCGCTCCTAGGGTTTCTAACGCGGTCTCTGATAAGGCGTTTTTACTATTGCCACTCCCAATCGAAGAAATCAGAATAAATTTTTTTACCCCGACTTGGGAGGCGGCATCAATCAGATTTTTATTCCCTAAATAATCGGCGCGTTGCCCTTCTTTGGGTAAACCGCCAATGGTACTGATAACCGCCTGCAGCGGCTCTTCTTGCATCACTTGCTCCATCCGGGCGCGATCGAGTGCATCCCCCATTACTACTTTGATTCCCATTGCTTCTAATCCGGGCGCAGCATCGGCAGAGCGCAGCAATGCCTTGACAGGGATTTGTTTCCCCCGCAGGCATTTGGCAATTTCTAGTCCCAAACCTCGGGAGGCACCGGCGATAAAAATATTGGAGGGGTCAGTCATGGAAATTCAGTTCCTTCGATTAATTTTTCTATTGTTTAGGATAGCTTATTGAGCCTTTTGCTTACAATTTAGCTCCCTCCCCCCCCTCAATTCCCTGCTGACAAATCTCTTGGCCTTCACTGCAAAAAAAGTTGCAGTTTAAATGATACTTGTGTAGAGACGCGCTAAGCGTGTCTCTACAGGGTCGCAATTTGGGTGGAATTCCCCCCCACTCTAGCCGGAATCCCGGGGTTCCGGGGGTTTTTCCGGCGCTACCAGGGGTGAGGCGGTTGGGGGTTCTCTGGGATCGAGCAACCCGGTGGATCTCCAGGCGAAGTACAGGGCGATCGCCCGGGACATCTCGCGCAGGGTGGTTTCCATGTCCGTGGGTCGAACTGTGGCGGGATGCGGGGAAATGGTTCGTGGTGCGTTCATAGGTCAATCTCCAATTCAATCTTTTACTCTATTCTATCCAATGTGGGAAATCCCCTGTGTGACCTCTATCTCATCGCACCAGTGATAATTTTATCGACAAGCTGTGATTTGAAAGCGCGAATCGGGCGATCGCTTTCTCGCAACGGTGGCGATCGCCATCACCGCGATCGCTGCTTTCACTCACTCAATGGCGATCGCCTCTCCATTTGCTTGTTTCATTCTCTAACTCGGTATTGAAGAGTCTCGACGTAAAATCAGTTCGCTCATCATCGGCAAATGTTCCGAACCAGTCGGGTCTAAAACTTGGCTGGCGCGAGACCCAAACTGCGGCGAATGCCAAATATAGTCGATTCTAAACAGGGGATATTTCATTTCCAAAGTGGCTTTTTTAAATAAGTCACTTAACGGCCAACCATAGGGCCAAGTCAACCCAAATCCCCATCCAGATTCTTTAAAAGAATCTTCCATCTGTTTCTGGAGAATAAAATAATCTTGCGCTTGGTCGGTTAGGTTAAAATCACCCGCTGCGATCGCCGGTAGAGTTTCCCTTTCCAACCGCTGGACTAAATCTTTAATCTCTGCCGTGCGCTGTTCGTATTCAAACTTCGGTAGGGTCAAAAACGGCAATACTTGACGCTCTCGAATCCAAGGAGCGATGGTTTGTACGTTATAAACCACAATCTCCTGTCCCGGTAATTGAATAATATTTCGGCTTTGGAATTCTTCGTGACCCGCCAGATGGATTTTCTCTTTCGACAGAATCGGATATCGACTGATAATCGCGATTCGCGGCGCAGAAAATTGATAGGGGTAGGAGGCTTTTAACTCCGGAAAGGCCCGGTTCACATGCGGGGCAACCACTTCTTGCAAAAAAACAATATCCGGCTGGTTTTTTTCCACCAGGTTGACTAAGGTTTCTGGCGTAGTCTTGTACCAGGTGCAGTTGAGCGATAAAATCTTAATTCGGGTCGCCGAATCATCCATTGCGCTGGGATTGGGAGACCAGTAGTTCGCGTGCAACCATCCCACAAACCACAGACAAATAATCGATGAAGCAATCAAAAGCCTGCGCTTTTTCAGGATAAAATGGGAGACAATCGGCAACAGAAATAAGGGAAAGAAAATCCAAGGTATCAAGCTACCAACCAAGGCAACAATCCACAGGGTATCCCAGAAAAGCAGGCGCAGAATTAAATAGACAATCAGCACCCCGAGGTAGGTGTAAGCTAGCCCTGCAGTGGCGCTTTTCAAAATTCGGTAAGGCTTAATCATCGTTCGTTAATTTTTATCATTCAGTCAGCTTTACTTCCAACATAACTTCGATTTTCCAAATGTCTAGAAATATTTACTTATCTTAAAGGTTGGCGAAATCTCCAGTAACACTATCGAAATAGAGGAGAATCTATGCCCTGGGAAACCCCGGCGATCGCCGTCTCTGGCGAGGTGCCTCTCTCGGTTTTATCTATCTTCCCGTCACTTCCCCATTTCCCCCAGCATGTCACCCCAGCCCATTTTGTGCTAAACTAACAGTGTCGTCGATCGCCCTCTTACCACAAGGAACGTGCCAATGGGTTTTTATTCACAGGTTATCCTGCCTCGGTTTATGGATCGTACCATGTCCGACTCGCGCCTCGCACAGTACCGCCAAGAGGTGCTATCGGAAGTATCCGGAGAGGTCTTAGAAATTGGCTTTGGCACCGGATTGAACTTAGCCCATTATCCGCAAACCGTGCGCCAACTGACCGCAATTGATGCCAATCCTGGCATGACAAAAATCGCCGAGAAGCGGCTAAAAAATGCCTCAATTCCGGTGGAAAACAAAGTCATTAATGGGGAAAAATTGCCGATTGGCGATCGCAGCTTCGATAGCGTCGTGAGTACCTGGACTTTGTGCAGCATTGCCAAAGTAGAAAATGCCCTGGACGAAATCTATCGCGTCCTCAAACCGGGCGGAAAATTCTGTTTTATCGAGCATGGACTGAGCGAAGAACCCAACGTGCAAGTGTGGCAGCATCGCTTGACTCCCTTGCAAAAACTGGTCGGCGATGGCTGTCATTTGAATCGTCCCATCCAAAATTTAGTGGAAAGCAAATTTCATCTGGTCAAACTAGAGCGTTTTTATGCGCCCAACGTTCCCAAAACCGTGGGTTATATGTACAAAGGCGTAGCGGTTAAAAAAGCCCAATTCGATGGTTAATCAAAGGCGATTGAAATTGTGCCGAGGCAAAAACTTTAATCCGCCTATGCGGACTAATCCTTTTTTTAAGTAAGTTGACTCGTTCCCAGCTCATGCTGGGAACGGTTCTACCGAAGCTCCGCCTTTTTTCAGTTGGGAAGCCAAACAATCGCCATGCTTTCGGATAAATTTATTCCCCTAAATACAATCGATTTTAGTGGTAAAATGATAAATGGGATGCGAGCCTCTAGCTTGCTATTAATGGAAGTAGCGAGAGGCTCCCACTCCGGTCATCAATGAAACGAATCATTGAGACCCGCTCGATTAGAGTTTATCGATTCACCGTTATTGTTGCCAAAGAACATGAAACGAACCGCTCTCAATGACCTACCGTGGGAAGAAGTTTCCCACAATCGAGAAATTCAGAAAAAAGTGATGTTGCGCGCGGGAGAATTGCCCCATTTAACCAATTTTTCCCAGGCCAAATTTGCCCCCGGACAGGTGGCATCCAGCCACGCCCATGCCGATATGTGCGAAGTGTTTTTTGTCTCCCAAGGGTCGGGAACTATTCACATTGACGGGAGAGAATATCCCCTGACACCGGGCAGTTGCATTGCAGTGGAACCCGGAGAAGCTCACGAAGTGGCCAACACGGGGAAAACCGAGTTGATTTTAACCTATTTTGGCCTCAAAGTCGAGACAGGCAAAGGGTGACATTCTCTCCGCCGGAATAGATGTAAAAAAAAATAGTCCGCCTCCGCGGACTATAGCCTGCATAGGCAAGATTTCAATCGCTCGAATTGTCTCACAAAAAGCCCGCGCAGGCGGGCTTGGTTGGTATAGTTCTGGCCCAGGGACTTTTTCCGATTTATCTTACTTAGGGTACCACAGGCAAACCAGCCAGAGCCATTGCCACTTCTTCAGAACTATATTCCAAATCGCGCAGTTTTCCGGCTTGATAGTCGATATAGGCTTGCATGTCGAAATGACCGTGACCGCACAAATTAAACAGAATGGTTTTGCTCTCACCGGCTTGTTTGCAGTGCAATGCGGCATCGATCGCCCCTTTCACGGCGTGGTTGGCTTCCGGGGCGGGTAAAATCCCTTCCGTGCGCGCGAAGGTGACACCGGCGGCGAAACAACTGAGTTGGGGATAGGCGGTGGGTTCGATGTGACCCAATTGCAGCAGGTGACTGAGCAGGGGTGCCATACCGTGATAGCGCAGACCGCCGGCGTGAAAGCCTTGGGGGACGAAAGTGCTACCCAGGGTATGCATTTTCACTAAGGGAGTGAGATGGGCGGTATCGCCGAAGTCATAGGCATATTGTCCTTTGGTCAAAGTGGGACAGGCGGCGGGTTCCACGGCGATACAGCGAACCGGGCGATCGCCGCGCAATTGGGCACCGATGAAAGGAAACGCAATACCGGCGAAGTTGCTCCCGCCCCCGGTACAGCCGACGATAATATCCGGATAATCCCCCGCCATTTCCAACTGGGCCAGGGTTTCCAACCCGATAACGGTTTGATGCAGCAAGACGTGATTGAGGACGCTGCCGAGGGCATACTTTGTGTTCTCATCTTGCGCCGCCACTTCTACCGCTTCCCCGATCGCAATACCCAAGCTGCCGGTACTGTCCGGATTCGCTTGCAAAATCTGCCGTCCGGCTTCCGTTTGCGAACTGGGACTGGCGATCGCCCGCGCCCCGTAGGACTCCATCAGCGCCCGACGGTAAGGCTTTTGCTCGTAGCTCACCTTAACCATATACACTTCCACTTCCAGCCCGAACAAGCTGCCGGCAAACGCCAGGGAAGACCCCCACTGTCCCGCACCAGTTTCGGTGGTCAGGCGCTTGACCCCGGCCATTTTGTTGTAATACGCTTGAGGAACGGCGGTATTGGGTTTGTGACTGCCCGAGGGACTGACGCCTTCGTATTTATAGTAAATTTTGGCTGGCGTATCCAGGACTTGTTCCAAGCGTCTGGCGCGATACAGGGGAGTCGGTCGCCATTGACGATAGATCTGCTGCACTTCCTCGGGAATTTCGATGTCGCGATCGCGACTGACTTCTTGTTCGATCAGCGCCGCAGGGAACAGGGGTTCAAGATCCTGCGGCGTAATCGGTTGGTGGGTTCCCGGATGGAGGACCGGCGGCACCGGTTTGGGCAGATCGGCCTGGATATTATACCAGGCGGTGGGCATTTGGTCTTCTGAGAGCAGGTATTTAATCGTGTCCATTGAATTGATTGGCAACAATTGTCCAGACTTTATTTTGCCAGACTTGACGCCTTGTGGGAAGGGGCGACAACCCTAGCGCGATCGCCGATTCAATCGCGGCGCATCTCCCGGGCGGTTATCCCCGTGGCGGTATTGTTGGCGTATTTGGCATATTGTTCGATATGAAATTCCGGGGGCTGTTGCGTCTGCTGCACCGCAGGGATATCCTGCATCGCCTCACACCACTGTTGCAAGCGGGCACATTCCGCCGGAATCGCGATCCCGCGATAATGCTCCACCACGCACCAGCGCTCGAACCAGGGATAAAATGTCAGGTCGATTAAACTCACCGATTCTCCCAACCAATACGGACCGTTTTGCGATCGCTTTTGCAGTGCTTCTCGTTCGATAAACAATAAATAATTCCGCAATTCTTCCCGCCACTCTTGCTGTTTTTGCCGCTCTTGGGCGAGAATCAATTTGTAAAACGCCGGGGTTAATTTCGTATTGGCAAAATCGATCCAAATGCGCGCCCAGGCCCGTTCTCCGGGTTGGGCGGGCATTAAGGGTCTTGCGGGAAAGCATTCTTCTAAATATTCATTAATAATCGAAGATTCCCACAGAATGTCCTCGCCATTTTGCAGCAGCGGCACTTTCCCATAGGGCGATATTTCGGTAAACCAAGACGGTTTATGATTTAAGTCAATTTCCACCAATTCAAAATCAATCCCTTTTGTCAGCAGTACCATTCGACTGCGTTGGGCATAGGGACAAACTTTCGCGCTATAAATTTTCACTTTATCCAGCATCTAGAAAGGTCGGTTAGCAACTACAGACTATCATAACCAACGACAATGCAGAAGTTTTTCGATGGGGCGCGATCGCCTCTCCCGATCCGAGGCCAAATTGGCTCCACCCTCGGTGAATGGCGAAAACTCAGGCCCGAGTAAGGGATTCTGGAATGTGAAAGTCCTCTGTAGGGGGCGGGACGCGGCCAAAAGATGCCCCAAATCGGAAGGATTGAAAAGTTTTGTAACATTGGGTAAAAAAACTCGAAAAATTAAGCAGAATGGGCTAGTATTTGTCAGAGGGGGAACGAGAGGGAGGCTTTCATCAGAAGTGTTTTGTCTCCCGGTTTCTACCCGGTTAGCTTAAGCGAGTGAGTGGTCAGTGGTATGAACGACAGCACGGGTTTAAAAATTTTACTAGTAGAAGACCGCATCAGGGAAGCCGAACTGATTAAAGACATATTTTCCGAAACCGAGAGCATTCAGGTTGAGCTAACCCATGTGGAGAACTTAACGGGGGCGATCGCCCATTTAAACCAACAGCAATTTGACGTGATTCTGCTCGACTTATCCTTGCCAGACAGTCAGGGACTCCACAGCTTGCAGCGGATTTTAAATTTTCGGGAAGAAGGGAGAAAAAAAGAAGCGATCGCCCGTGCCCAGATGCCCCCAATTGTGGTTTTTACCGGCATCGATGACGAACAACTCGCCGCCGATGCGATTCAAGTCGGTGCCCAAGATTATTTAGTGAAAGGAAAAATCGATGCCCGATCGCTGGTCAACGCATTGCGCCACGCGATCGGGCGCGGGGCAATTCAGCAACAATTGCAGCAAACTTCCGCACAATTGCAACGTAGCTTTGCCGAAAGAACCGCCGAATTAAGTCAGGTCATTTGCGAATTACAAACGCAAATCGAGCAGCGCCAGCAAGTAGAAACCGCCCTAGAAAGCAGCTATAACTTGTGGTATGCAGTAGTAGAAGGCACCAGCGATCCGATTTTCGTCAAAGACTTAGAAGGGCGATATTTATTAGTTAATTCCAGTTGCGCCCTGCTATTCGGTCGCTCTCCCGAGGATATTTTTGGCAAAGATGACACCGATTTGTTGCCCTCAGATGTAGCATTTGGCATTCGATGGGACGACAGCAATGTGATGGCGAGTGGGCAAACCAAAGTGGTCGAACAAGTGATGCCGATTCAGGGAGAAACCCATACCTTTTTATGTACGAAAAGTCCCTACAGCGACGCCGAAGGCAATGTTATCGGGTTAATTGTCATTGCCCGAGATATTAGCGATCGCATCGCCATCGAACAACAACTCAAGCAGTTTGCCCAAAAACAATCTCTATTAATTCGGCAAACCGCCCTAGCCGTTATCGAATGGAATCATCAGTTAGAAATTACCGGGTGGAACCCCGCAGCCTCGGCAATTTTTGGCTATTCTCGCGCCGAAGCGATCGGGCGAAATTTTAGCTTTTTAAGACCCCAAAATACCAAAAAACGCCAGGGGATGGCCACAGCTTGCTTGACCAATTCCGGCGGCTATCGCATCGTCAAAGAAAATGTGACCAAAAGCGGAAAAAAAATTCTCTGCGAGTGGTATAATACCCCCTTAAGCGATCGCAATGACCGCCCCATCGGAGCCATCTCATTAGTGCTCGACATCACCGATCGCGTCGCCGCCGAAGAAACCCTGCGCCGCAAAGAAACCATTCTGCGCCGACAGAATGACGCCTTAGTTCAACTCACCACTTGCGATCGCTTAAAAGCCGGGGCATTAAAAGCCACCTGTCAGCAGATTACCGCCGTAGCCGCAGAAACCTTAGAGGTCGATCGCGTCAGTATTTGGTTGCCAGTGGCGGACAAATCGCACTGGGAATGCGCGGCGATTTACGATGGCCATACCCAGGCGTATTTACGGGGAGAAAACTTCAATTATGCCAACTATGGAGACTATTTTCAAGCATTAGTTACCCAGCGAACCCTTGCTTTGAATAATCGCCGCGAGATAGTGGTTCAATTGCCGACGTTTGAAATTGTAGTGCCCGAGGAATTAAACTTAGGTGATACTGCCTCGCGTGGAAACCGTCAACCCCCCAGTTTAGCCCGTCTGGATGCAGGGATTCGCTTAGGCGGGGAAGTGGTGGGGCTGGTGTGTTGCGAAAGAACGCAAAGCGATCGCCAGTGGTTATTAGAAGAGCGACAATTTGCCGCATCCATTGCCGATTTAGTCGCCCTGGGCATCGAACAGCGCGATCGCTATCTTGCCGACGAACAATTGCGTCAATATCGCGAACGGTTGGAAGAATTAGTCGAAGAACGCACCGCACAATTAGAGCGGATTAACAACCGCCTGCAGCAAGAACAAACCGCATTGCGCCACAGCGAAGAAAAATATCGCTCGGTGGTAGAAAACATCAAAGAAGTAATTTTCCAAACCGACGATCGCGGATGTTGGACATTCCTCAATCCTGCTTGGACGAAAATCATCGGCTATTCCATCGCCGAAAGCCTCGGACAACCGATTTTAAACTTCATTCATCCCGACGATCGTGCCGCCAGTGGCGAGCGATTTGCCGCCTTAATGTCTGGGGAACAAGAAGAGTGTCATTGCCAGATTCGATGTTTGACCAAAAGGGGAGAAACCCGCTGGTTGGAAGTCTTCGGCATTCGGCAAATGGCGGCGGATGGCACGGTGGTGGGAGCATCCGGCACCCTGAATGATATCACCGATCGCGTTTTCGCCGAACAATCCCTGCGCGAGAGCGAAAATCGCTACCGGGCGATTGTAGAAGATCAAACCGAATTGATTTGTCGCTTTTTACCCGACGGAACTCTCACGTTTGTCAACCAAGCCTACTGTCGTTTCGTGGGCATGTCCCGGGAAGCCTGCATCGGACAACCGATGAACCGCATGGTGTGCGATGCAGACCGGGACAAGATAGAACGCTACCACCAGTCGTTGTTAAAGCTCACGCCGGAAGAGCCAGTGAGAACCATCGAACATCAAGCCCTCGTCCAGGGAGAAGCGCGAATTTACCATTGGAGCGATCGGGCGATTTTTGACGGAACGGGTAACATTATCGAATTTCAAGCCATTGGCCGAGACATCAGCGATCGCAAAGCTGCCGAAGCCCAACTGCAGCAAAAAAACGCCGAAATGGAAGCCATTTTTGCCGTATTTCCCGACTTATTCTTTCGCCTGGCTTCTGATGGCACCATTCTCGATTATAAAGCCGACAAAGAAGTCTTGCATCTCCCGCCAGAAGAGTTTTTGGGGCACAGAATTCAAGAGGTTTTACCCGAACCGGTGAACCGCAAATTTGACGAAGCGATCGCCCTAGTGCAGCAGGCGAATTCCATCGTGACGATGGAATATTCCTTGCCCAAAAGCGACGGGGAAGAACATTACGAAGCCCGGGTCGTGCCGTTTCAAAATCAGCAAACCATTGCTATCATTCGTAACATCAGCGATAAAGTGCGCTTCGAGCGAGCATTGCGCGAAACCAGCGAACGACTCGACAGCATTCTCGGTTCCATCGACGATGTATTGTGGTCCGTTTCCCTGCCCAGTTACGAACGGATTTATATGAATCCGGCGGCTGAGAAAATTTCCGGGCACAGCTTAGGTGAATTTTTTGCTAATTCTCACTTGTGGTTGGAGATTCTCCATCCCGACGATCGCCCCCGCGTGGAGGCCAAGATGCAAGAAATTTTAGCCACCGGTAGCGCCGACCTGGAATATCGGATCGTGAGACCCGATGGGGAAGTGCGCTGGCTGCGCGATCGCGCCCGGGTGCTTTACGATAAAAGCGGAACCCCGATTCGCATGGATGGTTTGGCTACCGATATCAGCGATCGCAAGCACTACGAAGCCGCCCTGGAACGGGAACGCCAGCAATTGCGGCAAATCGTCACTCACGCCCCAGTCGCAATGGCAGTGTTCGACAGCGAGATGCGCTACCTGGCGCACAGCAATCGCTGGAAGTGCGATTATCACCTTGCCGAAGACGCGATCGGGCTGTGTCATTACGACCTGTTGCCCGATATCCCCCCGCGATGGAAAACCCTCTACCAAAAAGCCCTGCAAGGAGAAGCGATTTCCTGCGCCGAAGATCTGTGGGAACGGGATGACGGGAGTAAAGTATATTTGAATTGGGCGATACACCCCTGGTACACCCCCGAATTGACCGTGGGCGGAATCGCGATCGCCAGTACCGCGATCGATGAATTAGTCCAAGCCCGGGAAGCCGCCCTAGAAGCCGCCCGCTTGAAATCCCAATTTCTGGCCAACATGAGCCACGAAATTCGTACCCCCATGAATGGCGTTTTGGGCATGACCGAATTGCTCTTGAAAACGCCGCTCACCTCTCAACAACTGGATTTTGTCAAAACCCTGAAAGTCAGCGGCGAAAACTTACTGACCATTATCAACGATATTCTCGATTTCTCCAAACTCGAAGCCGGAGAAATGCGTCTGGACTGCCATGATTTTAACTTAACCCGCACCCTAGAAGAAGTGGTAGATTTATTCGCCTTGCAAGCCGCGCCAAAAGGAGTAGAAATCGTTTTATTCATCGACCCAAAACTGCCGCGATCGCTCCAAGGAGATGCATCCCGCTTGCGCCAAGTGCTCGCCAACTTAGTGGGCAATGCAGTTAAATTTACCGACGCCGGAGAAGTCATCGTCGAAGTCAAACCCCATCCGCAATCCACCAGTTCCTCCTCATCGGATATCCGGCTTTGCTTCGCCATCAAAGATACCGGCATCGGGATTTCCAAACGCGATCGGCAAAAACTGTTCCAATCCTTTTCCCAAATCGATTCTTCCAGCACCCGCAAATATGGCGGCACCGGATTGGGATTAGCCATTTGCCAGCAGTTAGTGCAGCTCATGCAAGGGAAAATCGGCGTAGAAAGCGAAATTGGCATCGGTTCTACCTTTTGGTTTACCGCGCAATTTAAACCCGCCAAACTCAGCCAAACTACCGACCGATTACTTCCCCAAATATCCGAAGGAACCGTAGCCGTTTCCCACCCTTCTGTTCCCCTCTCGATTCTCAAGTCGCAAAACCTGTTAGTGGTAGACGATAATCCCACCAATCGTCAATTAATCCGACTGCAAGCGAGCAACTGGGGGATGAATGTTACCGAAGTTACCGATGGATTGAGAGCCATCAAAACCTTGCGAAAAGCCGCAGCAGCAGGCAACCCTTATCCGGTGGCTCTGCTGGATATGCAAATGCCCAAAATGGACGGCGAAACCCTTGGCGAACTCATCCTCAGCGAACCAGCGTTAGGGGAAACGAAGTTAATTATGATGACTTCGGTGAATGAAAGTAATAAAGCCAAGCCGTTGCTCGAAAGTGGTTTTTCCGGGTATTTAATCAAACCAGTGAAAGAATACCGACTGCTTGAATGTTTGCTACAGGTACTCGGCGGTCAATCTCCTATTTTAGCAGGTCAAGAGCAGGAAACACAGAAGCGGTTGCCAGCAGAATTCGCCCCGGAAAAATCGGCAGAACCTGTGGAGCAACTCCAGAATCCCCTGCATGTTTTGTTAGTGGAAGATACGCCGATCAATCAAAAAGTGATTCTCAATCAACTCGATCGCCTCGGGGCGATCGCGGATTGTGCGAATAATGGGCAAGAAGCCCTGGACAAATTGCAAGAGCGGCAGTACGATATTGTTTTAATGGATTGTCAAATGCCGATTTTAGATGGCTATCAAACCACCCAAGCCATTCGGGAGGCAGAAGGGTCGAACCCACATGCAATTGTGATTGGTTTGACCGCTTATGCGATGAAAGGCGATCGCGAAAAATGTTTGGCAGCAGGCATGGACGATTACCTCAGCAAACCGGTTTCCTTGGAAGACTTAAGCAACACAATTTGCCGCTGGATTCATCCGGGGGAAACTTGCCCCTTATCCGCATCCAATCTCGCGGATCCACTGGCTTTACTTCCCGGGGAAAACTCTACCGTTGTCGATGGCGATCGCCTGCAACAAATCTCCCAGGGAAATGAGGAATTTGCCCGGGAACTGTTACAAGCATTTGCCGAAGATGCCAAAACCTATCTAACTCAAGCCACAGAAGCAATTGCCTCTGAGGATTGCGCCACTGTGGCGAAAGTAGCGCATCAACTTAAAGGAGGTGCGGGCACCGTCGGCGTGCGTTTTATCCCCGAAATTGCCGCGTTTTTAGAACAGCTTGCCAAAAAAAATCAGCTAGCAAATGCGACAAGTTTAGTGGTACAGATGCACGAAATTTGCGATCGCCTCGATGCTTTTCTCCCTCAGTTGCACTACAATGACCAGAATTCCGGGGCGAAAACTTCTCCTCCACCTCTCCCAGAGGTAAAAAATACACCCGCCATCGACTTTAAATTCCCCGCCTCTATCGTCGATCGCGAAAGGCTCAATGACATTGCCCGAGGCGATATGGAATTTGCATTAGAATTACTACAAGCCTTCGCCGACGATGCCGCCACCTATCTCGCCCAGGCATTCCAAGCCCTGGAAGTGCAAGACTGGGACACTCTCGCCCGCAAGGCGCACCAACTCAAAGGAGGATCTGCCACCGTTGCCGTGCGTATTATACCAGAAGTTGCGGCTAATTTACAAGAGCGAGCCAAAAAAAATCATCGCGAAAATGCCGAGAAACTTCTAATCCAGTTACAGCAAGCTTTGGATGGATTGAACGCTTTTATTGCTGCCCAAAGTGGTGGATAATAGAAAACACGAGGGAAAATTCTCTCTTATCTGGTTCAGTTCGTTTGCCGTTCGATTGCGAGGCGATTCTCTCAGTTATGGCACAAATCGGGATTTACCGAGACCCCCCTTGCCTAGCCGCAGATTCTCGGGTTCTGGGCTATTTTACCAGCAGGTTTGTTGTCTTCCAGTGTTGCTGGATCCTGAGATGGCTTTTGAGTACCGCCATCAAGATGGCGCGGCATAATTTTCCCTCTGTAGGGGTGGGTTCTGTTTGGAACTCGGTGTGTCGCCACAAAATTGGGCAACCTCCCCCGAAGCCAATCGGTTCGGGGACTAAAGTGAGGTTGGGCGACGGCATGATTCTGCTACAGTGGGTTTATCCTCTGCGGAATCGCGCCCTCACCCATCAGATAAGCTGGGGTTTAGATCGGGGTTTCTATCACGGGACAAATCAATGAAATTAAAATCTCAAATTCTGTCGGCTTTTTTAGCGGTTGCCTGTTTGTTTGCCATTTCAGGGGCGATTAATATCCAACAAGAACGACGGGTCAAACACCAGTTCGATCGCATTGCCCGCACCAAAACAGGCACCCTGCTGGTATTAGAAGAAATGAAAGTTTCTTCCCTACAGGTGATGACTGAAATATTGCGCGATGCGTTAGGGGGTTGGCAACCCGCTGAGGGATCTGCCAGTGGCGATCGCACTCTCCTCCCAGCAGAACCGCAAGCATCGCTCAAAGACCCCTTAGCCGAGGCAAAAGCCTCATCGGAACGCGGGTTAGAATATTTACTGAATATACCATCTAACCCGTTAACTCGTCAGCGGTATGAAGACATCAAACAAGCCCATGATGCTTTTTACCAAACCGCCAGAGAACTCATCGAACTCAATCGCAACGGAGCCACAGGCGAAGCAATTCGCAGCAAAGGGAGAGAACTCGAGGAGAAACAACAAGAATTACTCGCTTTAATCCAAGACTGGATCGCAGTAGAGCGTCAGAGATTAGCCGGGGAAATTTCCAGGGCAGAGAACCGCGCGGATGTTTCGATTTGGATTAGCATTTTTTCTAGTTTAGTCGCTTGCGCGATCGCGATTGGTACCGGGGTGCTACTTGCGGAAAAAATCACTCGTCCTTTAATCGAAATCAAAGATAAAGCCGTCAAAATCGGCCAGGGACAACTGGATGAGGCCAAGCTCAACACCAAGTGCAATAACGAACTCGGAGTTTTAGCTACGGCCTTCAATCAAATGGTAGACAATTTAAAACAAACCACCGTTTCTAAAGTCTACTTAGATAATTTAATCAAACACCTCAGCGAGTCTCTGATTGTTTTAAACCCCGAAAATGGTACGATAAAAGATTTTAACTTAGCCACCTTTTACTTGCTAGAATATGAAGAATCAGAACTGATTGGCAAACCAATTCAGGAGTTATTTGGCGAAAAAAATATTGGCGATTTTTTAGAAATCAACGAATTAGCGAGAACCAGTTTAGTAGGCAGAAAAGAGACCAAATTGCTGGCCAAAAATGGACGCCATATTCCGGTGTCGTTTTCGGCATCGGTGATGCGCGATCGCGAAGGAAATCTGCAAGGAATTATTTGTCTGGCGCAAGACATTTCGGCGAGAAAAAGAGCCGAAGCGGCACTGCGCGAAAGCCAAGAGCGGATCGACAATATTCTCAGTTCCCTACAGGATATCGTCTGGTCCATCGATGCGAAAACCTTCCAAATGCTTTATGTAAACCCGCCGGCAGAAGCCGTGTATGGGCGATCGCTCGCGGACTTTTTCCAGCGTCCCACCCTGTGGCTGGAAACCATCCATCCCGAAGACCGGGAATTTGTAAAAAACAGCCTCCACAGTCTGTTCGAGGTCGAAAGTCAAGATATGGAATATCGGATTTTGCGCCCCGACGGTGAAGTGCGATGGTTGCGCGTGAGGTGCCGTCCGATCCAGGATGTTACTGGCATGGCGGTCCGCATCGATGGCATTACCACCGACATCACCGAACGCAAGCGAGGAGAAGAAGAAAGCCAGAAACTCGCATTACTGGTGGAAAACAGCAACGACTTTATTTGTATGGCCGATCTTGCCGGCAATATAATCTTCCTCAACGCAGCCGGCAAGCGCTTGGTGGGCTTGGAAAATGGCGCGGGCAACGCCGTGGCTCATCTTGCCCACTACCATCCGGAACTCACCTGGAACCTGCTGCGAGACACCGCCATTCCCACGGTGGTGGAATGCGGAAACTGGGATGGAGAAGGTCAACTGCGGCACTTCCAAACCGAGGACGCCATTGATGTATCCATTGATTGCTTTGCCATCCAATACGCGCCGAATGGCGAAATCGAGACCTTTGCCGCCGTGATGCGCGACATCACGGAACGCAAGCGCTATGAAGCCGCGATCGAGCGAGAACGCCAGCAACTACAGCAAATCGTCACCCACGCCCCAGTGGCGATGGCGATGTTCGACTCCCAATTGTGCTATATCGCACATTCTCAGCGCTGGTTGCGAGATTACAAGTTCCCGCATTCGTCTCTGATTGGCATGAAGCTGTATGACGCGATTCCCGATTTTCCGCCGCGTTGGAAACCCTTGGTGGAAAGAGCATTGCAAGGAGAGGTCATCGCTCACCCGGAAGACGTTTGGCAGCGAGAAGATGGCACGAAACTATATCTGAGTTGGGCGATTCAACCCTGGTTCGAGAGCGAGAAGCCTCTCTCCGGGACCGAGACTTCCACCGCCGAAGAGACAACTGTGGGAGGCATCGCGATCGTCTCGAATATTATCAACGAATTAGTGGAAACTCGCGAACAGGCGATCGAAGCCGCGAAGATGAAATCCCAGTTTTTGGCCAATATGAGTCACGAAATTCGCACGCCGATGAATGGGGTTTTGGGCACCATAGAACTGCTGATGAAAACTCCCCTAAATCATCAGCAAATGGACTTCACTCACACTTTACTGCTCAGTGCGGAAAACCTGCTGACGATTATTAACGATATTCTGGATTTTTCTAAATTAGAAGCCGGGGAAATGCGGCTGTCTGTGGAAGAATTCGAGCTGATGGCTTGCTTGGAAGAAGTGGTGGATTTATTCGCCAGCCAAGCCGAGCGCAAAAATCTGAATTTTGCCTTAATTGTAGAGCCGGAGGTGCCGCGACATTTACTCGGCGACCCGAGCCGCTTGCGACAGATTTTGAGCAATTTAGTCGGGAATGCAATGAAATTTACCGAAGGGGGAGAAGTGGCGATTTTTGTCTCGCGCGATCGCGCTTCTGCAAGCTCCCTCCCTCGCGAATATTCCCCCAACCCATCTTCCACTGCCAATGATTTACCGCCAATTCCGATTCGCTTTATAGTAAAAGACACTGGCATCGGCATTTCCCCAGAAAACCAGAAAAAACTGTTTCAATCCTTTTCCCAAGTAGACCCCTCCACTACCAAAAAATATGGGGGCACCGGCTTGGGATTGGTGATTTGCAAGCAGTTAGTGCAGCTTATGGGCGGAGAAATTGGCTTGGACAGCGAAGAAGGTGTGGGGTCGCAATTTTGGTTTACCGCCATCTTGGGCCAAGTGGGCGATCGCTACCCCGAATTTCCCTCAATGCCGGGAGTTCGCGAAACCCTCTGCGGAAAAAAACTGTTGGTGATGGATTCTCATCTAACCAATCGCACCGTGGTGCAGTTCTCTGCCCAAATGTGGGGGATAAATGTGGAAGAAACAGACAGCAGTATTTCTGCATTAACTCGGTTATGTTCCGCAGCGAAAACCACTCCCTATGATGTGGCGCTGCTGGATTTTGACGAACTCCATCCCAATCCGAACATCCTGGGACAGTTGATTCGCCTCAAGCCAGTTTTGGAGCGCACCAAATTAGTCTTAATGATATCCTTGGGTCAGGTTAATAGAGCGCAAAAGTTGCTTGAATTCGGATTTGCCGGGTATTTAATCAAGCCGGTAAAAGAACGGCGAGTGCTCGACTGTCTCGCTAGCGTTTTATGCGATCGGGCTTCAACGGTGAGCGGTCAATCCTCCGCGATTCTCTACCCTGACCAACCCTCGAGCGATCGCACTCCACTTCCTTCAGCGATCGATATTTTGTTGGTAGAAGATACGCCGATCAATCAAAAAGTCCTGCTCAATCAGCTCGATGTGTTAGGACTCCAGGCAAATTGTGCGAATAATGGTCGAGAAGCCCTTGACAAATTGCAAGAGCGAGAGTATGATATCGTTTTCATGGATTGTCAGATGCCCATTTTGGATGGGTATGACGCCACGAAAGCCCTGCGAAACCGGGAAGCCAACAGCCAACGTCATACAACAATTGTGGGGTTGACCGCTTATGCAATGAAAGGCGATCGCGAAAAATGTCTGGCGGCGGGCATGGATGACTATCTCAGCAAACCGGTTTCCCTGGAAGACTTGGAAACGACCATCCGACGCTGGGTCACGGATATCGGCGATCGCATACCCACTGGGGAAAATCCCCCCGCCACAGTGCAGAACCCCTCCACCCTCGACCCTCAACCGACGATCGCGGCGGTGGATGGCGATCGCCTGCATCAGATTAGCCGAGGCGATGCGGAATTTGCCCGGGAACTGCTCAGCACTTTTGCCAACGACGCTTGCACTTATATCGCACAAGCCTGGCAAGCCCTGGAAAGCCAAGATACACAGACCTTGGCGCGAAAAGCCCATCAGCTCAAAGGCGCGTCTGGCACCGTAGCCGTGCGATTTATCCCCGAAATTGCCTCCCAATTAGAAGCGCAGGCGAAGTCCGAGCGACTGGAAGATGCCAGGGAATTACTCGCCTCCTTGCAGGAGATTTTCGAGCGCTTCACGGCGGATATGGACAACTGGGAATCCCCTGGCGATCGCCAAGCACCCGAGAACCGCGCCGACCCCGAGACGCGCCAAACTCAATCCTCCCCCGGCGCGATCGTCGAACCTCTCCCGGTGAACCTCGATCGCCTCAACCAAATCTCCCGGGGCGATCGCGCTTTCGCCGTGGAACTGCTCGCCGCCTTTGTGGCAGATGCTCGCACGTATATCGCACAAGCCCAAGAAGCCCTCGCCGCCCAGGATACCACCACCCTCGCCCACAAAGCCCATCAGCTCAAAGGCGGTAGCGCCACGGTGGCGGTTCTGGAAATGCCCGAAATCGCCGCCTCTCTGGAACGAGACGCCAAAAACGAGCGTCTGGAAAATGCAGAGAAAATCCTCGATCGCTTGGAAGCAATTGTGGCGCAAATCGAGGCGTTTATCCAATCGCGCGATCGGCGATCGGCTCCCCTAGATTAGAAATCTATTAAAGTTGATGAGAAATATGGTTTTCTACCTCAAGAAACGGCTCATTGACACTTTGCCTCTAAACCGGGCACTTCGATCCACCCCATCGTCTTTCCTTTGACGATTGACTCACCCGGATTTGACGACCGTTACCCCCCGGGGAGGGATAATGGTTACGAGAAATTCCTGAGCCATAGTGGTACGGCAAACCTCCCTCCTCGTATCTCCTTTGCAAGCTTCTATTATTTGACTTAAAATGAACGCGGATTGAGTACGCCAGGAGAGCAAAAATTAACTTTTATGTCTATTTCATAAAATGATAGGCTCGAACTCTTAAACTCAAGGAAAAAGCGTCCACAGTAAACCTAGGAGAGAACAAACCATGTCAAAAATTTTGGTAGTTGACGACGATGGAGTCACTCGATTACTCCTGAAAAGAAATCTTCAGTTAGAAGGATATCAGGTTATCCTCGCAAAAGACGGTGCAGAAGGACTGCAACTGGCCCGAGAAGAGCGCCCAGATTTGATTATTTGCGATTGGGTGATGCCTCACCTCGATGGCGTGGAAGTCTGTGGGCAATTGAAAGCAGACCCGGAATTGGCGACCATATTTTTTATCTTGCTCACCGTGCGCGAACAACTCGGCGATCGCATTGAAGGACTCGATGCGGGAGCCGATGAGTTTCTCTCAAAACCGATTGAAAATGAAGAATTATTGGCGCGGGTGCGGGCGGGATTGCGACTGCGCCAGCTCACCCAGCAATTGAGCCAAGCCAACAAACATTTATCCGCCCTAGTCGCGGTACAGCAGCGGTTATTGGCAACTGTGGAATGGGAGAACGAAAGCAAACCGATCTCTTACACCGAGTTGTTAGAACCCCTGGGAGAAGTGTCGGGAGCCAGTCGCGTTTATTTATGCGAATTAAAACGCAAAAATCCCAAACCCGAGGCGATGCTTTTGGGCGAGTGGGTTGCCCAAAGTGCCGACAGATCGACGATGAATTCCGGCGATCGCTCCCCGGATTCTCACTTGGGGAAAACCCTCTCCGGTTACTGTCCCTTTTCTGACTTTTCTCAATGGTTAGACCTGCTCGCTCGCGGTGAGAGCGTCACCTGTACCGCCGAGGATTTTCCCCCGTCAAAACGAGAAAAATTCACCCAACTCGGGATTCGATCGCTGTTGATGTTACCCTTGATGGTTAAGGGAGAATTATTTGGCGCGATCGGCTTGGAAAACTCTCGGGTAACGCCGGATGATAGCGCTTTGATTTCGATTTTGCAAGCCGCCGCCGGTGCCATTTCCGTGCATCGCGATCGCTCGGCGGCTTTGGTGGCCCTGCGAAAGAGCGAAGCCCGCTATCGCGCGATCGTGGAAGACCAAACCGAATCGATCTGTCGCTTTGACCCCCACGGTACTCTCACCTTTGTCAACGATGCTTACTGTCGCAATTTTGGCCTCACTAGAGAAGAGGTGACGCAAAGCACCCGCCTGCCCTTTCGCCCCTCCCTCGATAAAGATTTGAAACGCCATCCGGTGATTACGCGCGAAGAACGGGTGAGGTTCCCCAACGGACAAGTTCGCTGGCACCAGTGGACCCAACGCGCCTTGTTTGATTATTCCGGCGATCGGATCGTGGAGTTCCAAGCCGTGGGGCGAGATATCACCGAACGCAAGCAAGCCGAACAAGAAACCCTCAAAGCTCTCGCCAAAGAAAAGGAACTCAACGAGCTGAAAACTCATTTTGTCTCCCTCGTATCTCACGAATTTCGCAACCCGCTCACGGCGATTCTGTCTTCTGCCGATTTATTAGAATATTACCTGGAAGACTTTCCCCATGACAAAGCTGAGAAAAAAGTAGAGTGCTTGCAGCGCATTCAAACCACCGCCGTGAATATGAGCCAACTTATCGATGATGTTTTATTGATGAATCGCTCAGAAACCGGACGCCTTCAGGTGAAACCCATTCCCCTGGATTTGCGCGAATTTTGTCAAGGTTTAATTGCCGAAATCGAACAACTGGATATTAATCAGCATCAGATTCAATTTGTTGCTGCCGATCGCAGCATTCCCGCCAAAATGGATGACAAGCTCCTGCGCCATATTCTCAATAATTTGCTGGTCAATGCACTGAAGTATTCTCCGGCGGGCAGTGAGATCCGATTCCAGCTATCTTGTGCCGATCGCCACGCCATTTTTACCATCGCCGATCGCGGCATTGGCATTCCCCCAGAAGACCTACCCCATCTCTTTCAGTCGTTCCACCGCTGTCGCAATGTGGGCGCAATATCCGGCACCGGCATGGGGTTGTCTATTGTGAAAAAATGCGTGGAATTACACGGCGGTGAAGTGTCCGTCACCAGTCAACTGGCCCGGGATAACGAACCGGGACAAACCACCTTTACCGTGCGCCTGCCCTTGACCCCAGAAACGGCGATCGGCCAACCCTCTACCTCAGAAAAAACCAGGGATCCGCGTTTGGAATGAGCCTCGGCGATTGTAACATGCAACATGGGTATTTCACCCGCGCTCGAAAACATCTTTAAGGAAGACAATGGCGAAAATTCTGGTTGTTGATGATGATTCCGCCACCCGCTTACTGCTCAAGCGCGATTTAAAGCTCGAAGGGCATGAAGTGGAGCTGGCCAAAGATGGAGAAGAAGGGTTAGAATCGGCGATCGCCTTTAAACCCGCCCTGATTATTTGTGATTGGGTCATGCCCAATCTCGATGGGGTGGAAGTCTGTCGCCGCATTAAATCCGATGCCGATTTGTTCGCCACTTTTTTTATTCTCTTGACCTCCAAAGTGGACCTCGACGATCGCGTACAAGGACTCGATGCCGGCGCTGACGATTTTCTCTCCAAACCCGTAGATCCGGCAGAACTCCTCGCCCGGGTGCGCGCCGGACTTCGCCTCTATCAGTCTCAGTTGCAATTGAGCGAATCGAATCGGCAACTGAGCAAAACATTGCGCGATTTGCAAAAAACTCAGGCTCAACTCATTCAATCTGAAAAAATGTCCTCTCTCGGTCAAATGGTGGCCGGCATCGCTCACGAAATTAACAACCCCGTGACCTTTATCGATGGGAATCTCAGTCATGGGGCAAAATATCTCGATGAATTGATAAATTTTTTGCATCACTATCAAAAATACTATCCCCACCCGGTGCCTGAAATGCAAGAACTCGCCGAAGAAATCGAGCTAGAATACCTGATGAAAGATTTTCCCAAATTGCTGCACTCCATGAAAAGAGGCGCAGAGCGAATTCGGGAAATTGTGCTTTCTCTGCGGAATTTCTCTCGTCTCGATGAGGCGCAGATGAAGGCGGTGGATATCCATGAAGGAATCGATAATACTGTGTCTATTTTGCAGCACCGTCTCGGCGGAATTGAATTGATGAAGGAGTATCGCGAATTCCCCCGGGTGGAATGCTATCCGGCGGAAATGAATCAAGTGTTTCTGCATATTTTGAATAACGCGATCGATGCGGTGCGCCAAATCCATGAGGACACCGGGCAGATTGCAATTCGCACATTCCCCCGCCACGATGGATGGGTGGAAATTCGGATTTCTGACAATGGGGTAGGCATTCCCCGAGGATTAGTCTCGAAAGTGTTTAATCCGTTTTTTACCACTAAACCGGTGGGCGCGGGCAAGGGATTGGGGTTGACGATTAGCTATCAAATTGTGGTGGAAAAACATGGCGGTAAATTAGAGTGCGTTTCTCAGTTGGGTGAGGGCACTGAATTGGCGATCGCCATTCCCATTCGTCAGCACCGCCCACCTCACTCTCCCTCCGATTCCACCCCGGATAGATGAGCGCTTCCAGGCGATCGCTCCTCCCCTCCCGCTCACCCATTCGCCCTTCCCTCCATTTTCCCCTAGCCTCAATAGAAGAGGCAGAATTGTTCGTCAATTATGTTTTTGAATTGAGGGGTGATGGAGAATCTGCCTCCTGTGCGATCGCCGTTCACCGAGGATGGGCGATCGCCACTGACGACAAAAAAGCCATCTCGTTTATTAAACGGGAAGCCTCGCAAATTCAGATTGTATCAACTTTAGTGTCTTCTTCATCATTCAGATAGCTTCCCCCACGAAAAGCCTGTGTCTGAAGGTACATTGATCCAGAGTTAGCTCGCAACCAACTCCCCGCACGATGAGAGGGTGAAGTTTCTCTCAATCCCGCCTACGGCAGGATTCGATCCATGTAATTTCCCCAAAGCTGAGCCGCTTGGGCGCTGCTGCCATAGGTGGGGCTGTTGTCATCGTTGCCCAACCAAATGCCCGTGACTAAATCCTCACGGGGAATATACCCCACAAACCAGAGGTCTACATTATAATTCGTAGTGCCGGTTTTTCCCGCTTCGCCGAGACCGAGATAAGCATTGCGTCCCGTGCCTCCTTGCACCACACCTTGCAACAAATTGGTCATGGTTCGTGCCACATCCGGGTCGATCGCCCGTCGGTTGGCACTGGGATCGCGTTCGGCGTCATAAATCACGCGACAGGTGTTCGGGTCGTTGCGATCGTCACAGTCGCTGCTATCGAGAATTCGCCGGATAGCATGAGGGGGATTTTTTTTCCCCTCATTAGCCAGCACCCCAAACGCCCCGGTCATTTCCAGCACCGTGACCTCACTTTGACCGAGTACCAACCCCGGAACCGCCTTCAGCTCCGACTTTATCCCCAGTCGGCGTGCCATCTGCACCACTTTACCCAAGCCCACATCCCGGGCAACCCGCAGAGCGATCGCATTTTCCGACTGCGCCACCCCCCGATACATATCCACATTCCCACTACTGCGCTCGCAGCCATTATAATACTGACCGGACCAGCGCAGGGGGTTGCACGAATAAGCTTTCCTCGGAGAAATCCCCTCGGCAAGTGCTGCAGCATAGGCAAACACTTTAAACGTCGAACCCGGTTGGCGCAGAGCTTGGGTCGCGCGGTTAAACTGACTTTCCTGGTAATCCACCCCGCCGGTTAAGGCTAAAATTTCCCCGGTACGAGAGTCCAGGGTAACGATCGCCCCTTGGTCGAAAGCATACCGATCGCCGGCAGTTTCTACCCAGTTTTTCAGCGATCGCTCCGCCTGTGTTTGAACCTGCGGAGCTAATGCCGTTTCGACGATAAAATTCCCCTCTCGCACCAGTTGCTCCCCCAACAGTTCCTCTAATTCCATAAACACGTAATTGTAATAATAAGGAGCGATCGTATTGCCGATAATTTCTAGAGCTTTTGGGTTAATTTCAATCCGCGATCGCCGCGCGCGATCGGCCTGTGACTGAGAAATCATCCCCAACTGCTGCATCCGATACAATACCCCATTGCGATACTTCACCGCTAAATCGTAATTTTGCACCGGATTAAACGCATTCGGTCCGGGCAAAATCCCCACCAACGTTGCCGCTTCCGATAGGGTTAGCGCTTTCGCCGATTTGCCAAAATAAAACTGTGCCGCATCTTCAAACCCATATAGGTCAATCCCCAAATAAACTCGGTTTAAATAAGCTAACAACAGCTCTTCTTTGCTGTAAAATGTTTCTAACTTTAACGCCACGATCGCCTCGCGAATTTTCCGACCCGCCGAATCCTGAGTGCCCACATAATCGCGATACAAACTGCGGGCAAGCTGTTGGGTCAGGGTACTCCCCCCTTGCAGACTTCCCCCGCGCAAATTGACCATTAAGGCGCGCAGGGTACCGATCGGATCGATGCCCAAGTGCCAATAAAACCGACTGTCTTCCGAGGCCATTAACGCTTGCGGCAGATATTCGGAAAAGTCCGAGAGCTGTTTCATTTCCACGTGGGCATTGTTGTAAGGCGGACGCAGGGGAGTTTGTCCGTCTCGCGCATATACCACCACCGGTCCGTGAAGGGAAATCGGCAACGGGCGCACTTCAAATTTCTGCCATTCGATGCCGATATAAACGGCGGCTAAACCGACCAACCCACTGGCGCTGTAAAAGGTCCATCGTGCCGCGCGAATGTACCACGGCGGCGGATCGTAGTAGTGGATATCCACGCTATCGGCGAGTTCCGGCGGGCCGAGGGTGAAGCTCTGTCCGTGACGTATGGGAGAATGCTTTATCCGTCGTTTGCCCCGATAGATGCCGTTCGTGGAGTTTTCATCTTTCAGGTAAAACGGGGTATGGGGACGTTTGCTATCGCGAGATAAGGAGGCGTGAGTTTGACTGACCACCGGATTGCGGACTACAATATCGCTGGTTTTCGACGATCGCCCGATGATGTAGCGATCGCCCAACAAGGGATACACATCTGCCTTGTTCGCCCCCCCATCGAAAATCCTCAGTTCCGGCACCCTGGCATTGGGTTTGAGAACCAACTGCGAAAAATTAACCTTGGCTAACATCGTCTGGGTGGCTTGAGTAATCGTACCCAGGAGCGTTTTCGGTTTTTGGGGGGGACCGGGAGGCATAGAAGAACTCATTTGCTAATCTCGAAAAAGCAACAATAACCAAATTCACAACAGGCACGCCTGGGGTTTACCCCCAGTGAACGCCGACCGTGGGCATCACTACAACGGATCGGCTCGTTTTTCCAGACGCAAACGCCCTGCATCATCGCCGCTGCTTCGCAGACATGCCCTTCTCTGATGATGATAGCTTGCTGCGCCACAGATGGCTCGACTCCCTATGCGATCCCATTTTTACCCACCCATTGGCTTGGTTTATCATAAAACTACAATTTAGTCAACCGTTACGGCCAACAGAACGATTGAAATTTAACCGATTCAATTTAATCAAACGGCTGTTTTAAGATATCAATTCACTGAAACCAAGGTTAAACCCTAAGCCGCTTCCCGGTTCCGGCGTCAAAAATTTATCACACCGGTTCAATTATTTTCCGAAAGGGGAAATGGCTGCCCTTGGTCTTCTGGAGAGACCACACAATTCGATACACCTATGGATTCTCAACGGGGAAATCCCAAACTTAAAATTGAATCATACTCGTACACAGGAGAAGGGTCAGTGACCAAAATTTTAGTCATCGAAGACCAAGAAGGAATCTTGGAAAATATTCGAGAACTGCTGGAAGCCGAGGGGTTTGAAACCTTTGGTGCGACCAATGGCATTGTGGGTCTGCAATTGGCAAGGCAGAAAAAACCGGATTTAATTCTCTGCGACATTATGATGCCGAAACTGGATGGATACGGGGTGCTGAGGGCCTTGCGTCAAGATCCGAAAATGGAGACGACCCCGTTTATTTTTCTGACGGCTAAAGCCGAAAAAGTGGATTTGCGCCAAGGGATGACCCGAGGCGCTGATGATTATTTGACGAAGCCTTGCCAACCGGAAGAAATGCTGGCAGCGATCGCCGCGCGGTTGGACAAACAAGCCGCGATCGCTCGCCAAAGCGAAGCCAGACTGGCAAATTTACGCGCCAACATCGCCCAATCTCTGCCTCACGAACTGCGGACACCTCTCAACTCTATTCTGGGTTTTTCTGAAGTCTTAATGAATGGAACTTCCCAATTTCACCCGGAAGAAATCCAACAGATGGGAGAAAGCATCAATCATGCGGGAAAACGGTTATCGCGGCAAATCGAAAATTTTTTGCTCTGCGCGCAACTGGATTTAATTGCTTCAGATCCGCAGCAAGTTCAAGCCCTGCGAAATGAGCAGATTCATTCCGCCGATGCAGCTTTAGCCGATTGCATCATGTACCAAGCTCTAAAAGCCGATCGCCAAGCAGATTTGCAACTGAAACTGCACAATACCACCGTGGCAATATCCGCAATAAAATTGCAAAAGTTAGTGCGAGAACTGGTGGATAATGCGTTGAAGTTTTCGGCGGCGGGAACCCCGGTGGAAGTGGCGTTCAAATCCGAGGGCGATCGCGCGATTTTCTCCGTCAGCGACAAAGGGCGCGGGATGAGTGCAGAACAAATTGCCCAGGTCGGCGCATATATGCAATTCGAGCGCAAACTGCACGAACAACAAGGATCCGGTTTGGGATTGGCGATCGCCAAACGAATCGCCGAATTACACGGCGGCACATTAACCATCTACAGCGATCCGAGTGTTTCCTACACCACCGTCAGGGTTGTCTTGCCAAAACCCGCAGGTGAGGGGTGATGAAAAAGGCAAAAGGATAAAGTTTCAAGGAAAAATTTCTCTATTGTTTCTCCTTTATTCTTTATCCTTCCACTTCAACTTTACCCCCTATTTTCGGGCTTTTCCCTTGCTTTGTTGCGGGGGGGTTTTCAAGGCGACGATGAGCAGACAAACAATGCCGATATTAATAGACACATCAGCAATATTGAAGACCGGAAAATTAATTAAGGTAAAATGGAGGAAATCGGTGACATGCCCCAAAAAAAAGCGATCGATACCATTGCCGATCGCCCCGCCTAAAATCAACCCATATCCCATTTGTTCCCACTTGTTCAATCGCGGACTAAACCACGCCAATGCCATCAACCCCAGACTCACCACTAACGATAACCAGCGCAACCATCCGCCATTGTTACTAAATAAACTAAATGCCGCACCAGTATTCGTCACGTAGGTAAAGTGAAAAACCCCTTCCCATAATGGCCAAGATTCGTCGAGTTCAAAATTTTGCAAAACCCAAAATTTGGTAAGCTGGTCTAATACCACACTAACAGCAGCAATAATCCAGAAAATGCGATTTTTTTTCAACTTCATGGCATACTTCATGGCAGGGGGTGAGCGATCGCTCGTTTGGTGACTGATTGCAAATGGCAAGGGGAGGCATTTCCCCTGGAGAATTCGCCCTAGCTGGCACGAACTGTTGACGCTTCAATAAAACATAATGGTTCGCAGGATAAATGCCACCACGCTGACGGCGCAAACCACTGCTAATTGACCGGGTAACGGATAAACCGAATAGGCGATCGCCGCATTGGCGAGGGCATTTTGATTGGCGTGAACAATCACCACCAAAAACAACAGCCCGATGGCGTGAACGCACAGCAAACCCAACAAACTGCTTGCAGCAAGAAATTCTAAGCGCGGTGGGAGTTTAAACGCCAGCCATCCACATACCCACGCCCCGGGAATAAAACCGAGTAAATAACCAAACGTAGGCTGTTTTATATAGTCAAGTCCACCGCCGTGGGTAAAAACCGGCAACCACAGTAACCCCAAAACCAAATAGGCAATTTGGGACAGTGCGCCGGCATTTTTTCCCCCGAGACAGCCCACGAGAAGTACAGCTCCCACTTGATAGGTGACACCGAGAGAGTATATGGGAATTCCCTCCTGCAATACATTCCAGGAGGGACTGGCAATTGAGGCTTCCAGAAAGGTGCCGCCAATTGTCAGAATTAAGCCAATTAAAGCCCACATGATTTCCAGTGGAGCAAACACGGTGGACACAAAAAGTTGAAGGATAAAGACGTTAGTAGAATCGAGAGGCGATCGCCAATCCGGCTGACAAAAGTATTTTTTCAAATTAGCCCGCGCAGGCGGGCGACAGTTGTTCACCTCCACCCTTGTCGGGTAGGGGGTTTTGTCAGACTATCTCAACCGGATTCCGGATGAAAATCCAAAATTGAACGGCACAATTTCAGTGCCGATCGCGTTTCAATTTGCGATCGCTCACTTCTCAATGCCCGGTACCGGCGCTTCGCCACCTTCGAGTCCGAGTTCCGCGAGCATTTCATGGTCTTTTTCTGGCGGTTGACCGAGGGTGGTCAGGTAGTGCCCGATGAGCATAGCGTTAATACCCGCTTTCAGTCCGAGGGCTTGCAGTTCTCCCATGACGGATTCTCGTCCGCCAGCATAGCGGATGATTTGGGTGGGGAGAATCAGGCGGAAAATCGCGATCGCCTTGAGCGCTTCATAGGCGTCCAACCGGGTGCGATCGCCCAGGGGAGTTCCCTGGCGGGGATTGAGCAGGTTTAACGGCACCGATTCCACTTCTAGCTCTCGGAGCGCTAAGGCTAAGTCTACTCGGTCGGACCAACTTTCGCCCATCCCGATAATTCCCCCGGTACAAGCTTGGATCCCGGCAGCTTTTAGATTTTGCACCGTCTCCACGCGATCGCTCCAGGTATGGGTGGTGACGATTTCGGGATAAAAGTTTTCCGATGCCTCTAAATTATGGTTATAGCGCGTCACTCCTGCTTCAGCCAGGGCTTGAGCTTGTTCTGGACTCACTTCTCCCAAGGCACAGCAGGGTTTGATATTGGTTTCGGCAATGATGCGCCGCACGGTTTCTAAAATGCCCTCGAATTCCTGGGATTTCGGACTGCTGTATTTCGGTCCGCGTCCTTGGGAGACTAAGCAAAACCGACGCGCCCCTGCAGCTTCGGCGGATTTGGCTTGTTCGAGAATTTCTTCGGTGGATTTGAGACCGTAAATCGGCGAATCTTGCCCGGGATGATGTACTGACTGGGAGCAAAAGCTACAGTTTTCCGAACAATTGCCCGATTTGACGTTGACGATGCTGCACAGGTCTACGGTGTTGCCACAGCAGGCTTGTCGAACGCGATCGGCGGCTTCGCACAGCAGCATGATGTTTTCTTCGCCTTCAATTTCGGTGAGGGCGAGGGCTTCTTCTCGCTCTAGGCGATCGCCTGCTATAATCCGCTTGGCTAACTGGTCTAGAGACTCGCGAAGTTGCTGGGTTGACTCCCCTGGATGCACGGCGGCGCTTCCAGTCCACCGTGGGGTTGACGGAGTTGAGGTTGTCGATCTGGGTGCTTGAACCACTTTCAGCCCTTTGAGTTCTGTGTTCGTGAAGTTTAGGCATTTTACCACGCCAAAGCCGTACCCTTCCCCTCATGCCACCGGATCCGCTCCCACTTCCTCCCTTCAAATCCTCCCTGACATACCACAACTCCTCTCTTTTGTCAAGGAAAATTCCTCAATTCTTCCCCCTGAACCTTCTGCTGACCTTCACACCGCCAACCTTCAGCCAGTTCTCTCAATTCTCAATTCTCAATTCTTATGCACTCTGGCGCAACTAACGCAATATTTTGCAATATTTATTGACAAACTGAAAAATTACTGTATTAAAAATTAACCCAATTTTGAGGGAAAGACGGTAGAGATTTCTCGCACTACGGTAATACTAACTACAGCAGCGCGTGCCATTTTATGGCCGGGTTAAGCACAGGTTAAATTGAGACTCCCTCGTGAAATGCTCGCGATCGCTCTCATACCCCTGCGCCATCATCGGCGCGTTTCCGCCATCGACCCTGTGCCAAACTCTCTGTACCCCGAGCGTGTTTTTGTCGCCCACTCACCCGCGAGATCCACTATAAATTCCTAGGATCGATGATGATTTCTATGCCCGATCGCATTCCCACCGTCAAAAAAACCGAGAGCGTTTTGCAGACAAAAAACTTAAATGTTTATTACGGAGATGCTCTCGCCCTGCGTAACATTAATTTAGAAATACCCAAAAACAACATTACCGCTTTTATTGGCCCGAGTGGTTGCGGTAAAAGTACGTTACTTCGCTGCTTTAATCGACTCAACGATCGCATCGAAAACTTTCGTCTGAAAGGAAGTGTTTCCTATTACCAGCAAAATCTCTACGATTCTGGTGTGGATCCGGTGGCAATCCGGCGTCGGATCGGCATGGTGTTTCAAAAACCAAATCCCTTGCCCATGTCGATTTACGAAAATATTGCATTTGGTCCGAAAAGCATCGGATTAAAAAAGAATCTCGATGAGTTAGTGGAGCGATCGCTCATCCAAGTGGATCTGTGGAAAGAAGTGAAAAATCGACTCCGCAAAAGTGCTTTGATTTTGTCTCGGGGTCAGCAGCAGCGGTTGTGCATTGCCCGCACGTTAGCCGTGCAACCAGAAGCGATTTTGATGGACGAACCCTGTTCTGCCCTAGATCCCATATCCACTCTGACCCTGGAAGAAATCCTGCAAGAACTCAAGCAACATTACACCATCGTGCTCGTCACGCACAACATGCAGCAGGCGTCGCGCCTGTCGGATATGACGGCTTTTTTTAATGTAGAATTCAGTGAAAATCACAGAAGAGTCGGCTATCTTGTGGAGTACGATGAAACGCCGATGATTTTCTTGAATCCGGCTCAATCTTTAACGCGACAATATATTCGCGGTCGTTTTGGTTAAGGAATTCTGCGAGGAAGCGAACGATGGGGGGAAAGAGTGTGAATTGAGTTGGACTCACCTCCCGATTCAATTAGTAACGAAAAACACAGTTGAGTGGGATGGGGGAAACAGCGATCGCCAGAATATTCTTTGCAACTCGAGGGTGCAACTCACCCGATTTGCTTTTACGCGATAGGTTTGATGACGATCGCAATTGCATTCGCCGCCTCCCTACGCCGACTTTTTCAGTAGGTACTTGAACAAATTGTCTTTGACCATATTTTGCCGCAACACTTCGAGTAAATACTCTTGCGCCTGTTCCCGAGTGAGGGTAGCGACTTGTTCGCGCAACACTTGCAGTTTGAATTCTTGTTCCATGCTCAAACCTGTGGGCATCTCCATGAGAATTGTCCTCCTGTTTTTCAATGATTGAATTATTCACCCAGACGTGGGTAGTGTCGGGTTTGATTCCTTGGTTTGTAAATTATCGTAACAAACCCTTGACAAACTGTCCATGATGTACAGTTTGGCAAAAATCTTGAAAAAAAAAATGGTTTAAAGCCCTGTAAGCCTTATCATAAAAGGGAAACAGCCGCGAAGCATCACCCAACGGAGATAACTTTCATGGATGCAATGGAGTTTTTTCGCCAAAGTGCTGGAACTTGGCGATCGCAGCGCACGACCCACCATCTTGCCTTTAGACGGGCGGAGATGGGGGATTCGCAAATCCAAGTGGAAACCCTGGAGCAAAATCACCCCAAAGTCATAGAGATCTGCGAAATGCATCAGGTGGATCCAAGGACGGCGGTAGGGGGAGCCTATGTCACCTGGGCCGGGTCGATGGCGTGGGACCGCGAGGATGAAAATCACGAAGGATCCACGGTGTTTGCCTTGGTACCAGAACCGAACAATCCCTCAATGGGCAAACTATTGCGGGAACGCGGTTATGCAGAAATTGTCCCGGTGGCGGGTCAGTATCATATCGATGATGAAAACGGGCTGGTTTTGATTACGGAATACGAAACCATGAGCGTTATCGAGCGCTTTTGGTTTGCCAGTCCGGATCTGCGTCTGCGGACGAGTACGGTAACGCGCTTTGGCGGGTTTAGTACCGCTTCTTTCTGTAGCGAAAGCCGGATCCATGCCGCCCCAGATTCAGCCAGCCATAGCGATCGCAAAGCAGAATCCACGGAGAATGCCACAACCCCCCCACAGTTCCATTCCGCCTTCGGCTGGTGATCCACACCGGGAAGGGAGTCCCGGGGAACCGCCGAAGTCCTCGAGTGAAGGTCTCTCCCCGGTGCTTTCCCCGGGGAGTCACTCCCGGAGCGATCGCCCACCGGCGTCGCAACTTCCAGACCCGATGAGCGATCCGTTCGTGCGCGGATCGGAGTATTTGAATGGGTTGCGTCAAAAAGCCCTGACCTCGGATGCGATCGCCGGCGGGGAGGACATCATCGATCGGATCCGCATCTGTACCTGGATCGGCGAACATATTGACGCCCTCAACCAAGAACTGGCGGAGTGTCTCTGCGCCTGTCATCAGTGCTTTCCCACCCAAGACAGGCGGGCGATCGAAATTTTTGCCGCCCCCATCGCCCCGGAATTTGGCATCGATGCCCTTTGCAATATTCTCTTGGATCCGGTGGTGATTCTGATTGATGTGGGTCGCACTGCACCCGCCGACTGGTTGAGCATCGTGGTGCATGAATATGCCCACGCCCATTTGAAGTCTCCCGGACACGATCGCCCCTTTTTCGAGGTTCTGACTCATCTGTGTTTGGGCTTGGGCCTCCCACCCCCGGTGGTGGAGGGGATGGATCCCCAAACAATGGAGGCTACTTTGCGAAATTGGCCTCACTGTGGCTCCACCGCTGACTCTTTGGCCTTCTGGATGGGTCGCGAATAATACTTTTTTTCTCGAAATGTTACAGATTGTTGCGTTCGGTGAGAAAATTTAGACGCAGATTACCGTAATCCCGTAATCTGAATGATGTCTATTTATTAAATCGGCGCTCGGCGAGCAAGCATCCTCCGCCAACGATCGGCGATCGCGTACTTTCGGAGTCCCATCCCTCTGTACGGATCCGTTACGTTGGACCCCCGGTGCTTCTCTTCTGTGCCGAACGCAGATAATTAGAATTTGACATTACGGAGATTCTGACGTGGCAATACCTTTGTTACAGTACGCTCCAAAGAGCCAAAACGAGCGCGTTGCTGGATACGAAGTCGGTAGCGAAGAACAACCCAAGGTCTATTCCACCGAAAACTTACCCTCTCCCACTGAGATGGATGAGTTGATTTGGGCCAGCTATCGTCAAGTGTTCAGCGAACACCAAATCCTGAAGAGCAATCGTCAAACTTTCGCTGAGTCCCAACTGCGGTACGGTCAAATCACCGTCCGCGATTTCATCCGCGCTTTGGCAACTTCGCCGGCGTTTTTGACCCTCAATTACGAAACCAACAGCAACTATCGCTTTGCTGAAATCTGCGTGCAGCGGATTTTGGGCCGCGATATTTACAACGAACGGGAAAAAATCGCTTGGTCGATTGTCATCGCGACTAAAGGCGTGGAAGGTTTTATCGATGCTGTGCTCGATAGCGAAGAGTATCTGGACAACTTCGGCTACGATACGGTGCCCTATCAGCGCCGTCGCATCCTTCCCCAGCAGGCTAAAGGCGATACTCCTTTTAACCTGAAAACTCCCCGCTATGGTGCGTACCACCGCAGTCAGTTGGGCTTCCCCCAAGTTGTCTGGCAAAATCAAGTGCGCCGCTTTATTCCCCAAGACAAGCGGCTTCGCGAAGGCGACCCCGCCGGCTATCTGGGTATGGCGCGCTCTCTGAATAACGCTCAAGGCAATCCACCGCCAAGAGTCTCTACGTTCAACATGAACTACGAAGCTCTGGTGCCTCGCAAAAAATAATTGCACCTTGCTAATTTGGAACTAACCGCAGTTCCATCGCTTTGTTAGGGGTCACAGACTAGAAGCGCGCGGCTAGAGTTATGGCTCGTCGGCTGCACTTTCTAGTCTTTGACCCCTAACTGCATTGAGTATTGAAAATTAAGAATTGAGTAATTTTGAGCCGTAGGGTGGGCAACTCCTTGCCCACCCTACCCGTGAAGGTGGTGCGTAAGTCCTGAAATTGACAATTGACAATTGCAATTGGTGGGGAAGTTGGGGAGGAAAATGCGATCGCCCTGTTTGGGTAACGCGAAAAACAGCCCCTCGACCCGATGCGGGGTGTCATCTCGGAATCTCTCAGAGGCGCGAGAAACTCCTTGTGAAGACCTGGATATCTTCCATCATCCGCCTCTAGCTTTCATGGCTGATGCGGTGTCGATCGCGGGGTTTATGCAATATATAAATTACATCGGCAAAAAAATAGCCCGCGCGGGCGGGCTTTGTCGGTAGAGTGCCCGGTTTGCACCGGGCAATTAAAAGGGGAAAAAGCGAATTAATTAGAGCGCTTCCAACCAGATTGATAGTAAACCTGGGAACCGCGATCGCTGACGAAATGGCAAGAGAAATAAGAGCGAATAAAGCTCTTCCAAATCGGTTCGCTAGACTGGCGATAATAATCACCCAATACCGGTTTAATCGCTTCAGTTGCGGTTTTTAGATGGTAGTGGGGGATGGTAGAAAAAATGTGATGGGCCACATGGGTGCCAATATCGTGATGAATCGGATTGATAAACCCGTAATCGCGATCGATAGTGGACAATGCGCCTTTCAGGAAATACCAATCTTTTCCGCGATACCAGGGGATATCCGCTTCGGTGTGATGCAAGAAGGTGACTAAATCCAACCACATCACAAAGATAAGATAAGGAACCAGGTAGTATTTGACTAGAAACAGCCAACCAAACTGATAAGTCAGGAAACCCAAAAAGCCAACCATCAGCAGCCAAAGGGCAGAACTGGTTACCACATCCCATTTTTCCGAGGGACGGAATAGGGGGCTATTGGGCAGAAAGTGGGAACCGTCGCGATCGGGCGATCGCTTAAATAGATAGATGGGATACGCCAGCAACGGTAAATAAAAGCGCACCAGCTTTTCATACCACCTCATCTCGTTGTATTTGGTTTCCGACACCGGATACCAGCTTTCATCCGTATCCAGGTTGCCCGTATTGGCATGATGAGTGCGGTGACTGATACGCCAACCGTGGAAAGGCACGAGAATCGGCGTATGGGACAGGTGCCCAATGAGATTATTCAGCCATTTGATTTTGGAAAAGGATCCATGACCGCAGTCATGCCCCACCACAAACAACGCCCAAAACATGGTGCCTTGCATCACCCAGAAAATGGGGAAAAAAAGCCAAGAATCGAGGGTAGCGGCGATCGCGTACAAACCCGCGATAATCGAAACATCGAGAACAAAATAAAACAGAGACTTTCCCACCGAGGGTTCAAAACAAAAAGCAGGAATTGCCGTTTTGAGGTCTTGCAGGGTAAAGGGTAACTCTGCGGTCCGGGTGGATGAGGCTGTTACCGTCGGTTGATTGAGAACAGTGTTTGATTGCACGAAACTTACAATTCTACCTGATTTTAAAGCCAAAATTTCACCTTTCACCGATGACCCCAAAGAATTTGCAGCCCGGTATGTGACTCAGCAAAGCTTCCAGGGCGATCGCCAATTCCCAACGGGAGGCGAATCTCAAACCAAGGGGTTTGTCCAGGGCATAGAGTCGGAGCATAGGGATAACTTGCATGATTGCATCAGAAAATTCAATGGGTCAGGTGAAAGCGCCAAATCTAGGCGACAAACGGAATGTATTGTACCCCGCTATGAGCAATATTTTCGCAAAATCAGTCAAATTAGCTTTGCAGAAAGGGACTGACTCATCCAATCGTGGGGCTGCGCCGTCTGAAGGTTGAGGAACCCGGGAAAGAAACGTTAGGCGTCAGCCACCTCCCTTATCCCAAAAACAACTGATACGCCGGATTGTCATTTTCATCCCAATAGCGATAGCCCAGGGTATCGAGAAACTTCTGCCACTCGTCCATTTCCGCCGGTGGAACCTGCATGCCCACCACAATGCGCCCATAGTCGGATCCATTATTGCGGTAATGGAACAAACTGATATTCCAGTTGCGACTCATGGAATTGACGAACTTCATCAAAGCCCCGGGCCGTTCGGGGAACTCGAACCGATAGAGCAGTTCGTGGTGTGCCAGGGGAGAATGTCCGCCCACCATGTGGCGCAGGTGCAATTTAGTCAGTTCGTCATCGGTTAAGTCAACCGTCTCGAACCCATGAGCTTCAAAGGTTTCCACCATCTGCACCGCATCGGCGCGATTTTGGATTTGCATGCCGACAAAAATGTGAGCCACCTGGCGATCGGCAATCCGGTAGTTAAATTCTGTGAGGTTTCGGGTGCCCATTGTATCGCAAAACTTGCGCAGACTCCCCGGTTCTTCCGGAATGGTGACGGCAAAAATCGCTTCCCGGCGTTCCCCCAGTTCGGCGCGTTCTGCCACAAAGCGCAGGCGATCGAAATTCATGTTCGCGCCGCAGGCAACCGCAACTAAGGTTTCGTCCTGGATTTGTTCCCGTTCCACGTAAGCTTTCGCACCGGCGATCGCCAAGGCCCCTGCCGGTTCGAGAATCGATCGCGTATCCTCAAACACGTCTTTAATCGCCGCGCAGGTGTCGTCCGTTCCCACTAAAATCACATCATCCAGGTACTCCTGACAGACCCGGAACGTTTCTTCTCCCACTTGGCGCACCGCTACCCCATCGGCAAATAACCCCACTTGGGATAAGCGCACCCGCTCTCCGGCGTGCAGGGATTGATACATGGCATTCGCATCCACCGGTTCGACCCCAATAATTTTGATTTCCGGGCGCAAGCGTTTCACATATGCCGCAATGCCGGCAATCAAACCGCCACCACCGATCGCCACAAAAATCGCATGAATCGGTTTTTGGTATTGCCGCAGGATTTCCATGCCGATGGTTCCCTGTCCGGCAATCACGTCTGGATCGTCAAAGGGATGAATAAAGGTTAAGCCTTTTTCCGCCTCCAGTTGACGCGCGTAACCATAGGCATCATCGAAGGTCTCCCCATGCAACACCACCTCCCCGCCTCGGGACCTCACCGCATCCACCTTCACTTGGGGCGTGGTGACCGGCATGACGATAATGGCCCGGGTTCCCAGGCGCGAGGCCCCCAGAGCAACCCCTTGGGCGTGGTTCCCCGCCGAGGCAGCAATGACGCCCACGGCAAGCTGTTCCGGTGGCAATTGCGCCATTTTGTTGTACGCGCCGCGCAGCTTGAAGGAAAAAACGGACTGCATATCCTCTCGCTTTAGCAAGAGTTGGTTGTTCAGTCGCGCCGAGAGGTTGGGGGCAAACTCTAGGGGCGTTTCTTGGGCAACATCGTACACGCGGGCATTGAGGATTCGTTCGAGATAATCAGAATGCATGGGTGTTAACAGAAGGTGTAAGTGCCGGATGCAGGACCATTTTACTCGATGTTTGTCCCCGAGGAACGCGATCGCCCCAAATTTTTTACTCCCCCTCTTCTTCAGTGTCTAACGCCACGTTCTCCTACAAATATGCCAGGGCAATTTGAAGACGCATCGCCATTAAAAAAAATGGTTTCATCGGCATCATCAGATGCTAAGCACTTATGCAAAATAATTTGCAGGTTTTAACTCGTTAACTCCTTTAACTCGTTCCCAGGCTTAACTCGTTTAACTCGTTCCCAGGCTCCTGCCTGGGAACGTCCCACCCCTCCGCCTCCCCCCAATAAATGTGCAAAATAATTTATCCCCCTGCTTACTTCGATACCCCGCTAAGAAAGCTTAAGACATATCTGTAAATACTTTTTGCGTAACCTAAATTTTAGGCGTTTTTAATATTTATTAGAATCGGCTTTTGATTCCTAAAACTATTGGATGTTTTTAGACAAGAAATAACGACTAATTGCTTCGACATATTATCCGGCACTTATACAATTCATAAATTTAAGACTATTTGGTTTAATTTTGGGTTGTCTACACTTTTGTTAATTGCGTTTTTACTCTAAGTTTAATGGCGAAAATTGATTATTTTACCTAGATAAATATATTTGCACTCATCTGATTGGTAGCTTCTAAAATGGCAGGTCATGCACCAGCAATTCACTTGAATTTTGCTCGATTCCTTTCCGCTGCAAACCTGTTGACGGAGCGGGTGAACTAGGATGTTTTATTTGTGGCGCATAATGTCTATAACTTGCGCCACCGATTAAGTTTCCCCCCACAAATATTCCGGGTATTTCACCGGGTGAATCAACGGGATTGCCACGCACTGCTGTGCTGTGGAAGGGAGGTAAAAATGAGGCTATAGCGTTTTTCATGTAGGAAGGATGCAGATGAAATGTAGGGATATGGCATGCCATATCCCTACAGGCGGTGGATCGCGAGCGAGGTTTGAGAAAAAGGGTATTATGCAGAAATTTCTCGTCTCTAGGTTGGTTTTTTCCAGAGAGAGGCGTTGCCGATTATTTTGAGCAAATTGCAAAGTGCTGCTTACTGGCGTTGGACTTCCCGATCCTCGGAAAGGTAATAGCGATCGTAGTAGTTGTAGGAGGTTGGCATATGTCGTTTAACCCCATTAGTGACAATGCCGAGTACGGAAGTGCGAGACATTTTTAAGCCCTCGAAAACCTCGCGCAAAAGCCCGCGATCGCTTTGTCCGATGCCGACTACCATGACCAATCCATCGGTATGAGCCGCGATAAATTTGGCATCGGCAATCACTCCCAATGGTGGGGTATCGAAAATCACCAAATCGAATTCGCTTTGGAATTCTTGAATTAATTGTTTCATCCGTTGGGACGAGAGCAGTCGCGCCGGATCTGGCGGCACTTGGCCGGCGGTTAAAACATGCAAGTTGGGGTCATGGGGCGATCGCTGAATAATGTCATTAGAATTGAGCGAATCGGTAGAAATCAAATTGCTCAGTCCCCACACATTGGGCAAATCCATCTGGTGATGAATTTGCGGACGGCGCAAATCTCCATCCACTAATAAGACCCGATTGCCCATTGACGAAGCAGCTTGGGCGAGATTCATCGAGATCGTACTCTTCCCTTCTGCTGGCAGTGCAGAACTGATAGCCACCGATTTCAGGGGCTTATCCGGACTCATAAAATAGAGGTCAGCATGGAGCGATCGGAATGCCTCCAAAAACCGAGAAAAGAGATAGCCGCCAGTAGAGGGAAGTAACGGTTCGCCGTCGGAGATTTCGCCTCGCGATCGGTCTTTGAGTTCTTTTTGAAAAGGAATAACGCCCAACAGCGGAACGCCCATCGTGTCTTTGATGTCCTCGGGAGAGTGAAATTTGGTGTCAAGTTTTTCGGCTAATAAAGCAGCACCGATGCCGGCAAGGATGCCAGCGATCGCGCCGAGGAGTATGCTGCGCGGCACGTTAGGCGAAATCGGATTTTCCGGGACTTCCGGTGCGGAAATCAGTTGCCAAGGCATGGCATTTTGCGCCGCTTCGATTTGCAGGTTTTCGCGCACTGCCAGAAAGCGATTTAAACTCTCGGTAGCCACTTGCAGTTCCCGTTGTAAATCCGTGTACTGCCGCATCAGGGTGGCTTGTTCTTGCATTTGCTGGCGCATCAGCTTTTCCGCTTGCGCGATCGCCCATTGTCTCGCCCGAAGCACTTCCATCTGGTTCACAGCTTCCATAAGCTGATTAGTCAGATCCAGGCGAATCGAATTCGGCGAAGAGATGGCACGAATATCTCCGCGCACTCGAGAAGCATTGCGGCCTAAAATCAATAATGCTTCTTCCTGCAATAACGGTAATAAATTATTCCGCTGAGCGATCAAAGCTTGTACCGCTGGACTGCGCCCCGTAAACCGCGTGGACTCCCGGGCAATTTTTCCTTCAATTTCTTGTAACTGGTTGAGCAATGCTTGATAGCGAGGTGCTTCGCTCAGAGACGCCGCTAACATCGCTTGCTCCACCTCTAACCCCAACTGTCCTTGCAATTTTCCATACAAGGCTTGCGTTTGCACGATTTGCGATTCGGTTTGCTGTCGTTCGTTCACCAGACTTCCGATTTGTTGCGATAAAATCTGGCCGCGCTGTTCCGGGTCGATGAGATTATAATGTTGCCGAAATTCTTCTAAATATTCTTGCAAGGCGTCAACTCGCTGTTGCAACAAAGGCAACTGTTCGTCAACAAATTCTAAGCCCTGCCGCAAGCTTGTTTGCTGCTCTATTTCGGAATAGCTTATGTATCCATCTGCCAATTTTTTTAATATAAAGTTTAGTTTTTCTGGATCCGTATCTTGATAGCGAATGTCTAAAATTTTTGTATCGCGCAATCGTTGAATTTTGACTTGACTGGCAATGGTTTCTGAGTTAACCTCCGGATAGCGAGCTTGAATGTTGGGCAGGATTGCATCGATCGCTGGCTCGCTAGAGAGAACCTGAATCTGGGTTTCGTAATCCAGGCTTTCCCCAGGTTGCCCAGATATGGCTAAAGTTTGATTGATTTTATCGAATTTTTCTTGTCCCTTGATTGGCTCCACTAACAGACGGAAGTGTCCCTCATAAATCGGAGTTTGGGTCAAAACCTTCATCACAACGCCACAAGCAACAGCGATACTGACGCCCGCCAGCAAAAAGAACCGACGACGCGCCACAGACAGCAAATGATGAAGATTTAACGCATCCACATCTTCATTCAGGGGCGGCAACATCATCCCAGACATCGGCGATTGTGAGGGAGACGGGTGGCCGTTCCACTGAGGGAGTAAAGGTTGAGAATTCGCTTCTGTATCCATAATTCAAGCGTCAGTGTTAACTAGGGCTACGGGGTCAATATTGCAAGGTAAAAGGGTGAATTTAAACGAAATCAATAGAACTTCAATGTAAGTGGACTGGGGCGGTGAATTTGAGTAGGGTGGGCACTGCCCACCCTACTCAAAAAGGCTCAGATTTAATTAGCTAAAACGGACAGTCTAAATAACCGCCTACACCGATAATAAAATCATCAAAATCAACGTCTTGTAAATCACTTCTGACTAATGCCGAGCCGGTATCGTCCCAACGCAGGAGCACTCCACCGTCTCCCAAGTCGGTAAAGTTCCCCTGAAATCTGATTTGCTGGTTTCCACCCGGATTTTCCCGATTGATGGAGTAAAGAATACCCACCGGGCGACCGTTTAAGGAAGATTCCAGGTAAAATGCATAGGGGGTATTGGCCTTAAATTCAAAAGCGACTAAGGGCTGGGGAACGGCATTTCCGGGAGTGCCTTTAAAGTCATCGGGGTTGGCTTGACCTGCGTCATCCTGGTAGTTAGATGGGCGCTCCACACTCTGTATGCGATCGGAGGGTCTAACTTCCACCAGCAGGGGCGTTTTTTCCCCGGTTTCTAAATTAACCACTCCAAAGGTGGACTGATAGGCACCGTTGGATTCGAGAAATTCAAATTCAATAATGGTATCGAGTTCAAACAGGATGCTATTATTGTTAAATCTATCTTCAGCGAATGCAGGAGCAGAAAGAGTGTTGAACGAGCAAATCGCAGCAACCGAGGCGATCGCAACTCGGCTTATGGTGCGTTTCAACCCAAGGTGACATTGCATGATGTTACACTTCCTTTTGGTTACCAAGTCCGTAAATTTTGAATTGCTCTGAGTCGTTCTTCTTCGGGAATATCGAGACGACTCAAGAAAGTTTTCGCTTCTTCAAGCAAGCGATTGTATTCAACGCACTCGGCGCTAATACAGACGCCCTCTTCTTCCCTTGGCTGTCTCGTAAACCGTCGGGGAAGAGTAGAGACCTCTTCCACCGAAGCAACACAAGCTGCATAAGCGTCATTTAAGGCTTGTGAAAATTCTCGGGCTTGCGCGAGGGTTTCCGGATCGAGTTGGCTCTCGATTTCAAAGATAGGAGTCGTATCGTTCCAGGTATTGGTGCCGGTCACATCGGACTGGGGAAAAACCGCTCTAGCAGTGACCAGGCACATAGCGGCTGCGATCGCAGAACAACCCAGCGCCCACTTTCTGTAAAGTTTCATCGTCATCTGTTCTCCTATGTTTTCTCCTTAAAAGCGAAAACCCAACCCAGCACCCAATACAAACCGCGCTCCATCCCCTGTCCCGGTAATATCGCGCACGGCTGGTGTAATCACAAATGGAACATTTTTAAACGGGGCGATCGAAGCCCCCACCGCTAAATCTTGACCCGTCCATTCGGCAATGACGCTGACGGGTTTAGCCACCCGCACGGCAACACTGCCAAAAACCCCGATTCCGTCCTCATCATCTTCCAGTGCATCTGCAGTGCGGAATTGCCCATTTCCAACTCCAGCACTCAGTGCAACTCGACTAAAGGGGGAACTAATGGATTCTTGGGTGCGAATCACTTTGCTAACGACGCCATAGACCGAATCTTCAAATCCATCCAGATCGTCGCCTATACTGACAAAACCATTCCATCCCGCCGCCACAGACCAATCATCGGGAAATTGGCGATGCACCTTGACGTTGAATCCACCGGTGCCAAAGTCTCGCCGCGTTCCCAAGCTGGCAAAGGTGTAGCTCAGTTCCACCCCAACGGTTTCCCGAGCATCACCAAATCCAAACCCCAGGGCAAAGGCTGCATCATCGGACTCGGTGTTTCGCACCCGTTGTTGATAGGTGGCAGAAAGATAGCCGGTGTTGCGATCGGCACCATATCCCGTGGGATTGACAATGGTGAGCGACGGTGAGGCTTCAATAATATCCTCAACCACGGCATTTTCTTGCAGTTCTTGCACTTCTTGTTCAAAAACTTGAACGGCTTGTGGATCGGGACGGTAGATATCGGTGCGAGTTTGTGCTATGGTTTCTGAGTAATCGGGAGTAGATTGTACGGCAGCGATCGCCGATGAATCGGATCTGGATTCGGGTTGGGCGATGGGTAAAAGGTCTTTAGCACTGCCTTGTCTGGCGCGATCGCTCACTGGGGCAGGTTGCGGCGTCGGCACCGGAATCGATTGTCCCGATGAAAGGGTGGGTAAGGAACTCGGCGGACGCTCCGGAACCGGCAATACCCGGGTGCGATCGCTCGGTCTTACCGCAACCCGCGTGGAGGCGGCAGGCTGAACCCAATTCTGGTTATCCGGAACGGCAGCGATCGCCGGTGCGGGATTCGCGCGACGTTGCGGAACTCGCAGCAAATCTCTAGCATCCCCCGATCTAACCCGCTCGACTTTCACCCCAGGCCGTTCCATGATTTCAGGTACGGAATTCGTTACGGCTGGTGCGGCAGCTCTGGGGGAAACGCCTCGGTCTCGCATCGCCACCGTTGCTCTAGATACCGGCGAATTTCGAGCCAAGGCACCACTCTCCTGCAATGGCTCGGCACCCAGGGTTTCCGGAGGTGCCACGTTCGCCCAAGGAGAAGCGGCGCTAAACTCTGGAATGAACACCGGAGAACGGCTTTCGCCTTGTAAGCGAATCTCTCGAACGCTATCTAGGTCTCGACGAAGCGACTCGGCAAGCATTTGCTGAGCCGTCTGTTTATTTGTTGCAGCAGCGACAGACGAAGCGAGATCCGTGGCATTCTCTGGCTCAGGCGAGGACACCTGGGTTGCAGATGATGCCATTAACGCCGGATCCTCCTCATCTGGTGCCGCAGCCATCTCATCATCAGTGGTCGGACTCACCGCGAGGTTCGCATTGGCGCGATCCGCACTTTCGGTGTTCGACATTGATGTTGCTAGAAAAGCAACGGTAAATAGGGTAGCCGTAGCAAGTACAAGTCGCATAATCTCAGTATTTCTGTTAATCAGAGATAAACATGCCGATAAATTGAAAAGGAAAAAATAAATGATTACGATGTCTTCCCCGATCTCCTTCTTCCTCTCGGGTGGCTCGGCTAACCACTCATACTCTAATAGAGGGTAACTATCGGGAAAATGTTTCGTTATGGCTCCTTTCACCCTCACAAAACAGGCAAATCAAATGCAATTTTTATCCAGACTTCTCCATGCTGCTATTGGAAAAACTTATACCCATATATTTTCTCAATCTTAGAGTAAAATATCCCCAATGGCATCGTTAGTTTACCATTATAAATTTACTTGTATAGAGAAAAAAGTAATGAGTAATTTACCGAACTGTTTTTGTTAAACTTGTTACTTTTTTGTAGCTCTTCTGAAAATAAATCAGGGGTTGTGCAGGCAGGTAAGAGGCTGGCATACATTACTTCCATGACAAAAAAATATTTGTTTTGAGTTTACATGAAAAATTCACAAAACTTAACAGTAATCGTCGGTGATGTTTGGTTAACTTGCCTAAAGGCTAATAGACGAAAAGCATTTTCTATGCTATTCTGACCGGAAAGTTACCATATTTTTACTTTTTAAGTGAATGCTTGACACCGTAAATGTCGAGGTAAGGAATTTTTATCGGAACCTTTCCGGAAACTCAAAGTCAAAGCTGTACCATACGATAATTGAGGTAGTCAAAAGCCGTATGGGAGCCTTTATATTAAGGAGTCTTTTTACCGATGGAGTCTCCCTAAAATTTTCTGAGGCTGCTCGGAACCTTTCCAGAAACGAAGAGTCAAGACTGTACTATAAAGGAATCGCGCACAACAAACTGCATATCTTGCAGTTTATAAGCACGATTTGTCACAAAAATTGCCGAATTTTATGTCAGTTTTAGAGAAGCCTAACCGCAGGGTTAGAATCAATCGGGTGCGACAAATTGCTCTGATGAAATAGAAAAGAGATGGTACTCCGATGAGTTTAAATGACTATAAACAGCGAAACCCCACTTATTTAATCACCGGCGGCGCGGGCTTTATCGGCTCTCACCTAGCGGAAGCCCTCTTGGCTAAAGGCTGTCGGGTGCTGGTTATCGATAATTTATCCACCGGCAGCCTAGAGAATATTCGACATTTACTCGATCGCCCGGATTTTCACTTTGCGTATTCCGATATCGCAAACGAAATGGTCTTAGACCGATTGGCATCAGAAGCGGATGTTATCGTTCATTTAGCTGCCGCAGTGGGGGTGAAGCTGGTAGTGGAAAATCCGGTTCACACCATTCAGACCAATATTATGGGGACGGAAAAAGTGCTAGAAACCGCCCATCGTTATCAAGCGAAGGTGGTAATTGCCTCCACCTCAGAGGTATATGGGAAAGGACACAGCATTCCGTTTCGCGAAGACGATGATGTAGTCCTCGGGCCAACCAGTCGCAACCGTTGGGGATATGCCGCGTCGAAGATGGTGGATGAGTTTTTAGCGTTGGCGTACTATCACGAGAAAGGATTGCCAGTCGCGATCGCCCGTCTGTTTAATACCGTCGGACCGCGACAAACCGGGCGCTATGGGATGGTGATTCCGCGCTTCGTGCAGCAGGCACTGCGGGGAGAACCCCTGACGGTTTATGGAGACGGACAACAATCTCGCTGTTTCTTGCACGTAGAGGATGCAGTACGGGCGCTGATTGGCTTAGCGGAGTCTCCCGAGGCGATCGGGGAAGTGTTTAATGTGGGGTCACAACAGGAGATTTCGATTCTGGATTTAGCCCAGCAAATTATCGATCGCGTGGGAACTCAAGGAGATGACCGGCGGTCTGAAATCGAAGTGATTCCCTATGGGCAAGCGTATGCCCCTGGGTTTGAAGATATGCAGCGACGCTTCCCGGATATTAGCAAAATTGAGCAGTATCTTGGCTGGAAACCGACGCGATCGCTGGATGAGATTTTGGAGGATGCGATCGAGAGTTTTCAGACTCAAAACACGGTGGTTATCGCATGAAGCTCTTGCTAATCACCGGCATCTTTCCTCCAGATATTGGCGGTCCAGCTACCTACGTGCCGCAGATCGCCAAAGGATTGATGCAACGCGGTCACGAAGTGCGGGTTTTGACCACCAGCGAACCGGAGAATCTTTCTCACGATGAGCGCGAGTATCCCTTTCCAGTGGTGCGGATGAATCGCCGGGTGCCCCTGTGGCGACGACCTTGGGAGTATATCCAGCAGATTCGGCATTATGGAGCGGATGTAGATGTCATCTATGCCAATGGGATATTTTGGGAAACCGCAGTGGCAAATTGGGGATTGCACAAACCGTTGGTGATGAAGGTGGTTGGCGATCCGGCGTGGGAACGAGCGACCAATCGAGGTTGGGTGCAGGACAATTTTGAGGAGTTTCAACAACACAGATATAACCTGAAGGTAGAAACACTCAAGTGGATGCGCTCTTGGAGTGTCCGACAAGCCGATCGCATTATCGTTCCGAGTTGCTACTTGGCTCGCTGGGTTGCTGGGTGGGGGGTGGATAAAGACAGGATTTCTGTTATCTATAATGCGGTAAAGCAATTTCCAGAAATTCACCCCGGTAACCTGCCATTGACTACACCGATTAAGGTGGTGACGGTGGGGCGACTGGTTCCCTGGAAACAGGTGGATAAAATTGTTGAAGCGATCGCACCGTTGAAGCAAGTCGGATTGGTTGTCATTGGAGATGGGCCAGAACGCGGAGGTTTAGAACGCTTGGTGGAAAATTTGGAGATGGGCGATCGGGTGTACTTTGCCGGACAACGCAGTCAAACAGAAATGCTGGGCTTCATGGCTGCGTCGGATTTATTTGTCCTTTATTCCACTTACGAAGGCTTGCCCCATGTGGTACTCGAAGCCATGAGTGTCGGATTGCCCGTAGTGGCAACAGCCGTTGGCGGAACCCCAGAATTAGTCAGGGATGGGGAAAACGGACGGTTAACCGACCCGAAAAGCTATCAAATTTTTGGAAAAATTGTGGCCGAATTAATTGAATCCACTTCCCAAAGACAGCAGCTTGCTGAAGGAGCAAAACGGACTATGGAAGAATTTAGCTTACAGAAAATGGTAGACGATTGTGCAACATTGCTGGAAAGGAAACTTACAACTATCGTTAAAGATGTATGACTACAGATAATTCGTTAATTTTAGAAGTAATTCCTTCCGGTAAGGGAGATGCGCTAGACTTAGGAGGCGGTAGAGGCAAACTTCGAGAACCCTTAGAAAAATTAGGTTATTCTTATATCAACCTTGATACTCGAAAGTTTGACAATGGAGAACCGACAATAGTCGGCGACGCTCATGCCATGCCATTTGAAAATGCCAGCTTTGATTTAGTGATAAGTAAGGATACTTTGGAGCATTTTTTGGATCCGTTTCAATCAGTGAAAGAAGTGTATCGAATTTTAAAACCGGGAGGATTATTTATTATTTGGGTTCCTTGGATGCATCCTTTTCATGGGGATGATTATTGGCGATATAGCCCATTAGGATTGCAGCATTTGCTCAATGAGTTTGAAATAATTTCGTTTGATAGTCCCTTATGGGTGTTTACCGTTGTTGGTTCAGCCGTTACCGAGGCTGCAAAGCGACTCGGATTTCAACTTATAGAGCAACTGATTAAAGCAGGATGCAATTGGTTAGATCGGCGATTTACACAAAATCACAACCGACCCGCTGCTTTTGCTTATCGGCTAGTAACGCGGAAACCAGGACAATCAAACGAATGAGAAAACTCTGGTTCTCACTCAGAGCAATCTGTGCAAACTTCTACGCCAAAGTAATTGGACGCAAATTTGTGCGAAATGTGGGAGTGTTGACGATCGCCAACTTTGTAGGAGCGGGGTTAAGTTTTGCTCAGGGAATTTTGATTGCCCGATGGCTAGGGCCAGAACTTTATGGAGTAACGGCATTAGTGATGACCTATCCGGGTTTGGTATTTACATTTTTTGATGCGAGATCCTCTGAGGCATCTGTCAAATACCTAAGCGAATTTCATGCTCAAGGCGATCGCGATCGGGTGCTGGCGATGTGCAAATTAGGATATCTAATTGATTTGGGAATTGCCTGTATAGCTTTTTTAACCATATTATTCACCGCGACTTGGGCGTCTGAAGCCATTGCTCATCGTCCAGAAGCAGTGGGACTCATTGTCATCTATGCAGCGGCATTTATTCCCCGAGGATTAGTCGGTACTTCTCGTGCAGTTTTGGTGACATTGGGAAAATTTCCTTTGATTGCCTGGATAGAAACTTTCACCACATTTTTGCGCGTGATGTTAGTTTTGGGGTTAGCGAGCGCTGGTTGGCAAGTGGCAGGCGTTGTTTGGGGAAATACCATTGCTATGGCAGTAATGGGATTAGTTAAAGGGGCGATCGGGTGGTTAATGATTTATCGCCACTGGGGGGCATTCCTGACTCAAGGAAAATTACAACATCTCAAACAACAGAGTCAAGAAATATTCAAATTTTTGTTCTACAACAATATCACAGCTCTGATAGGAACTATTCCCAAGCAAATCGATACTTTATTATTAGGCTACTTTCGCAGTCCCTTAGAAGTTGGCTACTATCAACTAGCCAAAAAATTAAGCAGCATCGTTAGCTACTTTGTCGGACCATTACAATCTGTCACCTATCCAGAATTATCAAGACTTTCCGGCTTAGGCAAGATATCTGCTATTCAAAATAAAGTTAAAAAACTAGCCTTTCAGATAGGAATACCCTTGGGATTGACTGTTTTGGCTTTCACCCTAATCCTACCTAGGGGATTAACCATATTTTTTGGGAATGAATACCAACCGGCTACTCAAGCTATCCAGCTTTTATTTTTAGGTGCCGCGATTTGGCTAACCTTCTTTTGGCTAAAACCAGTGTTTATGGCCACCGGTGAAATGAAATTTTGGGCGAGTAACTCCGCCTTAGTTGTGATACTTACTTTAGCAGGATTTGCGATGGCAATTCCTTTAGGCGGATATGTTGGTTTGGCATGGGTATGGCTGATTACTGGTGGGTTGGGAGGGCATTTATTTGCCACCATTTATCTTCTTTACAAGTGGAAAAACGCTACTGCTGTTCCTGGAGAGTTAAAATGAGCGCAAAAGTCAAAAACTTCTACGAAACTTATCCCGATCGCATTTTTGATAAAAGATACAATTCGCCTTACTGGCTGCGAAGCTATACTCACCGCCAAATTTATGACCAATTTTTACCTTATCTCAAAAAAGGGATGCAGGTACTTGATGCCGGTTGTGGAGAAGGCGTACTCAGTTGCTTAATCGCACAGCAAGGGATTGATGTGGTTGGAGTTGATTTATCTGCACCCAATATCGAGGCGGCTGGTCGTTTAGCTTATCAGTGGAATGTTAACCCTAAGTTTTTGCAAGGAGACGCGGAAAATATCCCCTTTTCAGACAATAGCTTTGATGTAGTAATTAGTTCCCACGTACTCGAACATTTACCCGATTTGCATCAGGGATTGCGCGAGTTGTACCGTGTAACCCGGAGTGTGGCGCTGATTGCCATGCCTACTTGCTTAAATCCGGCTTGTTGGGTACTGCTGGGTGGCGATCGCTATTGGAAATTAGGCAGGCGATCGCTCATGGCAATGCCCATTGGCTTGAGTAAAACAATTGTTGCTTGGTTATCAGGAAAAGAAGGTCCCGATGAAGGATATGCAGGAAATAACGAGTTACCCCATATTTGGCGCTTCCCTTGGGTCATGCGTCAGCAAATAGAAAGTGTTGGTTTCCAAATTGAGAAGTTTGAAGCAGGGCCACTTATTTTTCCTTACCTAACACAATATATTCCGCCATTGCAGTCGGTTCAGATTGCTATAGATACATATCGCGATCGACCGTTACTGCATAACTTTGGCTATGGCAGTATGGCGGTTTGCTACAAGAAAAGCATCAGTGATTCATCCTCAAAATTTTAGGAGCAGTTTTAGCTGAAATGAAACCATGAGAATTGCTTGTCTGACCACCAGCTTGTCCCTTGATAACGGATGGGGGCGTTATTCCTACGAAATTATTAGACGGCTTCCTGACTATGGAATAGAACCTGTCGTTTTTCTGGATATTTCTGCTCCCAAAGCCAATCAAGATGGGTTCAAAAGCTACTCCGTTCTCCGTTCCTTTTCCAACGGCATCCGCAAACCGATTAATTTACAATGGGACTGGTTGAAAATTCGCTCCAAAATTAGCAACTGTCACATAGTCCACTGTTTTGCCGAACCCTTTATGCCTTTAGCCTATCTTGCGGCTTCAAGAAATCCAAAAAAATTGCTGGTTAATGCAGTCGGAACCTATGCTTTCTCTAGTCTTAATCAAAAAAATAGTAATCTCTACTACCAAGCTTATAAATTAGCAGAGAGTATTCCGACTATCAGTCATTATGTCGCCAGACTAATAAACGAACGACTACCAGAATTTGCGGATAAATTACAAGTAATTCCTTTAGGAGTCAACACAGAACATATTCAGTTATTTCCCAACCATCAGCAGTTCCCTAAACGCGAGAACGCTTTTTTAGCAGTCGGTCAAGTCAAAGCCAGGAAGGGAACCTTGCAAGCTGTTGAAGCCCTGGCAAAAGTGGTTGAGAAGTTTCCAGAGGCTAAACTGTATATTGCTGGCTCTATTGCTCAGACCAACTATGTCCAACAAGTGAAAAATAAGATTAATGAAAACAATCTTGAAAACCATGTATATTTTTTAGGAACTGTCTCCACAGAAGAACTCAATTACTACTACAGTAGAGTTCGCGGTCTGGTGATGCCTTCGATGAATGTCGGTAATAGTTTTGAAGGGTTTGGTCTGGTTCACTTAGAAGCAAATTCATTTGGAGTGCCTTCTATAGGATCGTTAGACTGCGGCAATGAAGATGCGATTAAAGATGGATACAGTGGCTTTTTAGTAGAGCAAGGAAATACTGATGCGATCGCGCAATCCATGATGAAGTTACTAGACCCTAGTTTTGACTGGTCTTCAATGTCTCGTAATGCCATAAATTTCGCTCAAAGTATGTCGTGGAACAAAGTAGTTGAATCCTACGTTAATCTTTATCAATCTATAGCGTAAACTAGATAATTTGTTTAACTTAATTTAAAGCTAATATCGCCAAATAAAGCCGTGAAAAATCAAGAATATGTTCGCACACAAACCTTGGGAAACAGCAAAAATTCCCCAAACATAGCTTGTTGCTGGATAGGTGGCGCTCGCTATAGCCATCCCCTAGATAAAACGAGCGAAAAAAAATTTCGCGCTCTCAAGCCATTAGGAGAGTTATTTATAATCGGCTTTTCTCCAAACATTCTCCCGCGCCAGTTTACCGAACACGCTCACTTTTATTTAATGCCTCAGCTACCTTGGGCTATCCTGCGCTATGCAGAAATGTTAATTCTGGGGACAATTCTAACTCTGTGGATAATTTTCCGAAATCGGGTACAAATTTTGGTGGCTCAAAGTCCCTATGAAGGGGTGGCCGCTGCTTTAGCAAAAAAGATGGCTAGTTGCTTTGGGCGAAAGGTAGTGTTAGTGGTGGAAAGCCACGGTGATTTTGAAGAAAGCCTATTTTTACAAAAGCAGATTCGATTCACGGGCATTTATCGCTTATTGATGAGATATGCGGCGAATTTTACCCTGAACAGTGCTGACTTACTCCGCTCAGTGTCTCATGTTACGGGGCAACAATTACAGCGATGGTTGAGTGACAAGTCAATTGTACAATTTCCTACCTGGACAGACATAGAAACATTTTTAAATGTTAGCGTTCCAAGGAATGAGCCTGAATCCCCAAAAGTTGTTTATGCTGGCGTCTTAACTTATTTAAAAGGTCTTACTCATCTAGTCAACGCTTTTGCCAGTATTGCCCAAGATTTTACGCAAACAAAGTTAGTAATTATTGGACGTGAGGATGACAAAACCTATGCTGACCAGTTGAAAGCGCAAGTTCGCAAGTTGGGGTTAGAAAGTCAGGTTCAATTTATCTCGCAACTGGAGCAGCCAGAGTTAGCAAAGTACATGAGTCAGGCGTCAGTTTTTGTGCTGCCCTCCCTCTCGGAAGGACTTGGACGAGTCGTTCTAGAAGCAATGGCAACTGGGACACCTGCGATCGCCAGTAAGGTGGGTGGGATTCCCGACATAGTGCAGGAAGGCATTAATGGATTTCTCGTGCCTCCAGGAGATGAAAAAGCTCTCGCCGAACGCTTGCGCTGGATGCTAGAACATCCCACTGAGGCCAAAGAAATGGGACGCTATGCTCGTGCTTTTGCAGAGCAATTCTTTTCCACAGAAGGCTACGTGCAAGGATATGGCAAGATTTTTGAGGCCGCACAAGAGTTGCTAAACCAAGGAGGAATGAATCATGCGCCTTCTACTTTTTAATTTGGCAACTGATGTTGATGACCCCATTTTAGGGTTTGCCACTCGTTGGATAGCGGCCCTGGCAGAACACGTGGAGTCCATTGACGTGATTACCATGCGATCGGGCAAGATTGAAGTTCCGCAAAATGTCTGGGTACACTCCGTTGGTAAGGAAAAAGGATATAGCGAACCCCGAAGGGCGATCGAATTCTATCGTATTTTAGGCAGGTTACTAGCAGAGCAGCATTATGATGCTTGCTTTGCTCACATGATGCCTCTATTTGCGGTGATGGCCGCTCCTTTTCTTCGCTTAAAAAAGATTCATACCGTTTTATGGTACACCCATAAATCAGTAACGCCAATTCTACGTTTAGCAACAGTTTGTGTCGATCGCGTGGTCACGGCTTCCAAAGAAAGTTTTCGGATTCCCAGCAGTAAAGTTAGAGTTATTGGTCATGGCATCGACACAGAAAAGTTTGTTCCTAAACGAGATCATTTGTCTGTGCCTCTTGTTCCCCCCTTTCCAAAGGGGGGGCTAGGGGGGGATCGAAGTTCAAGGCAACGTCCTTTTACAATTCTGACCGTGGGGCGTCTGTCCCCTATCAAACGAGTCGAGTTACTGGTTGAAGCGATCGCTTTATTGCGCGAAAAAAAGCCCGATATGTCTGTTTGCCTAAAAATCGTCGGGGGACCAGCAAGCGAGTCAGACAAACTTTATGAAGATGAATTAAAGAATCAGGTGGAGCAGTATCAGTTGCAAGATACAGTGTTTTGGGCGGGAAGTATCCCCTTTCCCCAAGTCGTTGATTACTATCAACAAGCTGACTGCTTTGTCAACTTGTGCCCTACTGGTGGGATGGATAAGGCGGTTTTAGAGGCGATGAGTTGCGAATTAGTTGTTGTTGTCGCTAATCAGACCTTTATTCGAGTTATGGGAACAGCATTAGCGAATACCTGGGTAATTGATGGAAGTACAGAAAAATTGTGCGATCGCCTCTTGCTGTTATTATCCATGACTGAAACTTACCAAAATGAAATGGCTACAAAACTGAGAAATATCGTAGTTACTCATCACAGCCTAACTGGATTAGTAGCAAATTTAATTGAACAATTTGTCACATGAAAAAATAATCAAAATTATTTGAGGGGTTTTTATGAAATTTAAATAAGTTATTTACTGGCTATGGAAAGGCAAGTCAATCGCCCGTGTTAGAATGAACTCGATTATTCGCGAACGAGTCAAAATACAGGGTCGGATATTGGATTTGGGTGGAGGCGATCGACCGTCATATCGGCTATTGTTAGAATCTCAAGTAACTGAATGGGTCACGGCTGATATTGTGCCTGATAATAAACCAACAGTCCTATGCAACCTCGAACAACCTCTGCCTTTTGAAGACTCTGAGTTTGATGCTGTCATTGCGTTTAATCTTCTAGAGCATATTTACAATCACCAGCCGTTGATTGGCGAAATGTACCGAATACTAAAACCCGGAGGTAATTGTGAAGTGATGGTGCCATTCCTTATTAATATTCATGGCGATCCTCATGATTATTTTCGATACACTGAAAGCAGCCTAAATAAATTGTTCAAACACGCTGGTTTTGCCAAAATTGATGTAATCCCATTGGGGGGCATTTTCCAATCAGCATTTCAGATAATCCACCCGTTATTTAAAGGCAAAATTTTAAATACTATAGGTGGAACTTGTGCAATTGGTTTAGATAATGTACTTAAAAATCTCAAAAAAAGTAATTTTGAAAACAGATGGGTGCTTATGTACTACTTAACAGCAAAAAAATAAAATAATAAATTCGTGAATCTTATTATACTATATACTATTGGCGATACGTTAGTTGGAGCGATTTATTATGAAGAAAAATAATTATTTAAAAAAAAGCTACGACTACGAAGGTAGATTTGGGTCATATTGGCATCAAATTAATGAGATTTTCACTTTAGTTAATCCTGGGCAAACCATTTTAGAGGTAGGGCCAGGAAACAATTTTATGAGTCACTATGTATCTCAAAGAAACATTGGAGTTGAAACCTTAGATATCATAACAGAAACCAATCCTACATATGTTGGTGATGTCACTCAAATACCTTGTAAAGAAAACCAATTTGATTGCGTATGTGCATTTCAGGTACTAGAACATCAGCCCTTTGAACTACTTCAACCGAGTTTAATAGAAATGTTAAGAGTCTCTAAACAATACCTATTGTTTAGCGTTCCAGATGTGCGTTGGTTTCTGAGTCTGGATCTCAGAATTTTTTCCAGTCGTAACGCTATCCGACAAATTGTCAGTTTTCCTAGACTAACTAACAGAGTCCTGAAGGTTCCACAAAGTGCCAAAGACCATCATTGGGAAATCGGACGTCCGGGGTGTTCGTTAGCAACAATTTTGAGGGAAATCGCAGCAGTTGAATCTCTCCAGTTACAAAACCATTACAGAGTTCCTTCAAACCCAATCCACCATCTATTTGTTATCTCAAAAAAAGTATGATTTCCCAACGACTGGTTTACATTGCAAATGCTCGAATGCCAACGGAAAAAGCACACGGTTATCAAATTTGCAAAATGTGCGAAGCCTTCGGACAGCAAGGTTTAGATGTGCTACTACTGCACCCCGATCGCCATCAACCCAATAGCAGTCTGCAAACTACCAGCGTGTTTGATTACTACGGGATTACATCCACATTTAAGATCCAGACGCTTCCTAATTGGGACGTGGTTAGATTAATTAAATTTATTCCCGATCGAGCTTTTGCACTGTTCTTTTTTACTCATGCTTTTCTGTGGGCATTTTATGCTGCCTGGGTAGCTGGCCGAGAAAAAGCAGATTTGTATTATACCCGCGACATTAGTCTGGCTTTCTGGTTAGTGCGACTAGGACTACCAACGATTTACGAAGCTCATGTGGTTCCAAAAAGAGGGCAACGAGCGCTCCTACGTCAACTCACTCAAAATTCAGTATTGCAGCTTGTGGTCGTACTCACCTCATTTATCAAAAAAGAATTTGTGGCAATGGGGTTTCCTGCTGAAAAAGTTATCGTTCATCCTGATGCAGTGGACTTGTCTCTATTTGCCGATTTGCCAGATAAACAAGAATGCCGAAAACGCGTCGGACTTCCCTTAGAACGTCCGATTATTGGCTACATCGGACGCTTTCGCACAATGGAAATGGAAAAAGGCATACCGGAACTGGTAGAGGCAATGGCTCAGTTGCCACTTCTCGATGGTCAAGAACCTTTACTGTTATGCGTGGGTGGCCCGATGGAAGCTGTCCCCAGTTATCTTGAGCTTGCTCATCGTTTAGGCGTTCCCGAACATCGTCTTCAGTTTGTCGATCGCGTCCCCAATAATCAGGTGCCTCTTTGGATGCGTGCTTGTGACGTAGTAACAATTCCTTGGCAGTGGACGGAATTTTCCGCCTATTTTACTTCGCCAATGAAACTATTTGAATATATGGCAGCAGGAGTACCGATAGTTGCCAGCAACTTGCCATCAATTCGCGAAGTCTTGCAACATAAAGAAAATGCCTGGTTAGTGAAACCAGGAGATGCCTTAGCATTGGCTAATGCTCTAAAAACTATCTTGAGCGATCGCTCTACTGGTGAAAAATTCGTTGAAAACGCCAGACGGCAAGTCCGAGAATATACCTGGATAGAACGAACTCAAAAAGTGCTGAAATTTGTCCAACCATCTTCGAGCGAGCATATTTAATCGAATGTTCAACAAAGCGATCGGAAAAGTTGCCAAGTTTTCACTGTGGGTGGGATTTGTACTGATAGTAGTAACGATGGCCGCCCATTTTGCTGAACATCCCCAGTCTCCATTTCTGCCATCTACAGAAATCTCTATTCAAGGTGCAATTGTGCCTCTAATACTTGCCTATTCTATTGGATTGGGAATTGTCTCCAGTCGCCGATCGCCCAAAAATGCCCTAGATTTGTTCACAATTGCCTTTCTCTTGCGAATTCTTATTAGCTTATTGTTAACCTATGCTTATCAAGAACAAGATGAGCAGATATTACACGAAAAGGCAACAGACCTCCTTTCCCTGTCATTTACAGATGTCTTAGGAGATGGATATGTTGCAGTGGTTTCACTTTTATATATAGCGTTCGGATCTAACTTGCTGCTGCCCAAAATTTTCAATTCAACATTGGGCAGTCTGATGCCTTTTTTTATTTGCGATATAACTTATAAAATTTATCCGGATATAAACTCTGCCAGTCGAGCGCTGAATTTTTGCATTTTTCTTCCGCCGCTGTTATTTTATTCTGCCATGAACCTCAAGGAATTGCCTTGTGCTTTCCTGCTAATTCTAACATTGTGGGGACTGTTAGTGCCCTCTTGGATGCTGGGAACGCGCCTGATTTTTGCGCTGCTCTGCGTAGGAATCACTGCTTTTATCCGGGGGGGCTGGGCACTTTTTCCTCTAATAGCTGTGGTTTTTTATTTAATTTTTGGTCAAGGAGAATGGAAAATTCGTAATTTTTTATCTTGGCAACGAATTTTAATGATAGCGGTTGTTGGCGGAGTAGTTTTTTTTGTAATGCGACCTTTTTTAAATACGGCTATAGAACACATTAATAATCGAATCTTTATCGGTGCTACAGCTTCTTGGGGCACTTTGCAAACAGCCAATTCATCAGTAACCAGGTCTTTCCTCGATATTGACCAGCCTTGGTCTTTGAGAAATATTCTGATTCAAGTAAGTCGCGCTCCTTTTTCTCCATCTCCTCTGGTGATTTTTGGAGACTTCAATTTTTCTACGTTTGTAATTGGTTTAATTGGGTTGACTCAATATTTGATGATGCCATTTTTTTTAAAAGGAATTTTATGCTTTTGGAAAAACAGTGAGTTTTGTGTTGTTGGTCTAGTAGAAATAGCCATGCAAGTGACGATTGGTTTGTCTCTGATGTTGGGGTTGACTATACATCGTCAAAGCATACCTCATTTTGCTCTTTTATACATTTTGTCTAGTGTGGGTCAAGAAACTAGCCAAAAATACAACTTTATTCTCAAGGGATGGTGGATCGCAGCCATTGCTTATTCTGCAATTTATATTGTAACCAAGTTCTAAATTATAGCGATTCAAAATCACTTATGCAACTTGGGAATGAGTCTAATACAATAGAAGATCGAGTGATTTTTTTAGGGTGCAACATGGTTGGTGAAAAGGATTATCTCGATGTACAAGAACATATTCAGGAAGTGGAAAAGTTTCTTTCCACTTGTAAAGATATCAGAAAATGGAAGAGAGCGGAGGCAGTTAGACTAAGATGTTCGGGCTTCTCTTATAAAAAAAATAAAGAGAGAGTAAGAGTGTTCCAGAGCTTTATTGTCCAGCAAAAAAACGATGAAAAACGAAGTATTTCCGGACTTAAACTTGCTTGCAATAGGTAAAAACTTTATTCAAAGCAAGGTAAAATAAAAAATATTCACTGGCTTATAGAGCTTTCATGGAGACAAAATATTTTTGAGATATAACAGTATATTATGGAAAAGTATGATGCAGTCTTTAAATCAAGAGGAAGTTATTATAACATTCTAAAATCTGCCAGAATAACTTGGCAAAAAGCCAATCAAAAGCATCCCAGACAGGATCCGGAACAGGTCAGAGCAAGAAATCAAGAAATAGCTGATTTACTGGAAGAACTAAAACCACAGATAGAGTCTGGAGAGCTTGCTGTGTATTCAGTAAATGAATGTCACCTCTTGGGAGATGATGGGGTTGGATACCTATGGGCAGATAAAAAAGATAGAGGATTTGTAGACATACCCAATCAACGCGATCGTCAAACTTATTATAAAGCCTTAAACTTGCTGACCAACAACTTTATTGTGAGTCCTTATGAAGGAGGCAATGGAAAAAACACAGTGAAATTTTTAGAGGAACTTAAAAAACATCATCCGCCTCACCAGAAGTTTTTATTGATTGGGGAGGGTGCCAGCTATCATAGAGGATAAGAAATGAAAGAGTTTTTGAGAGCCGAAAATGACGGTAAAGATAAAAAAAGGTCGATCGCTTGTGAACTTTTTGATCCTTATGCTCTCAAATAAAATACGGTCGAAGGAATCTGGTTGCAAGTTAAAAATTTTATCCGAATTATTTACCCTGTATGCACAATTTTTTATATAATTAAACAAATTTTACAAACTTTATTTAAATTTAATATTTTCGATCGTTATAATTTTAAAAACACGAAATTTTTGCACAACTGATTTAGGCTCGCTATATATGGCGAATATTTTACACATTCAAAAAGTCGCAGGCGTTGCCGGTTCGGAAAACCACCTGCTAACCTTACTTCCCCAGATCAAAAAGCACGGTTACGAGCAAACTATGCTAGTGCTGGCGGACTCAGAAGACCGTCCCGAACCTTTCATCGAACAAATGCAGGCTTCTGGAATTCAGACTCATCTAATTTCTATGTCGGGAGATATAGACCCCCTTATCGTGACACAGATAACACGCTATTTGAGATCCAACTCTTTTGACTTAATCCACACTCATTTATTTCATGCCGATATCTACGGTACTTTGGCGGCAAGATTAGCAGGGATTCAAGCCATTGTTTCCACGAAGCATGGTTTTAATCCTTGGCGTTCTCAAAAACTGTACGGTTTTTTAGACCGAATGGCTGCCCAATGGCAACAACAATTAATCATTATCTCTCAAGCGATCGGTGAATGGCTGGTGCAAACCGAAAAACTTCCCTCTCAAAAAATGCGGGTGATTCACTATGCCCTAGAAATGGAACAATTCCTGGCGGGAACTCAAGGTAATTCAGAACTGGTTAACCTTCCCAAACCGATCGTCGGCACAGTCAGCCGTCTGCTGCACCAAAAAGGCGTCCACGTTCTGCTTGATGCTTTTGCAAAATGTCTCGAACAGCACCCACAAGCTTCTCTCGTAATTGTTGGGGACGGGCCATATCGCACCAAATTGGAAGAACAAGCTCGTACCTTGGGAATTGCAGAACAGACTCATTTTCTTGGCTATGTCCATCAACCCAGACTAAGTGCCGTGGTGTCAGAGTTTGATATCTTTGCTTTTCCTACTTTTGGCGAAGGATTTGGATTGGTTTTGCTAGAGGCAATGGCTGTGAGTAAACCCGTCGTTGCTTCCAATGTTATGGCGATCCCTGAAATTGTTATTGATGGAAAAACGGGATTGCTGGTGCCCCCGGACAACGCTGATGCCTTAGCGCAAGCACTATTAAAGCTGATAGAAAATCCAAGTTTATGCCAGCAATTTGGCATAGCTGGAAGGCAAAGATTGGAACAAGAATTTACTGTAGAACGCATGGTACAAAAAACGATCGCCGTTTACGAGGAGGTGTTGGGAATTTCTAGCCAAAAATAAATAATATTGAACCCGGGAGAATCTTTTCCTCCCAATTCATTACTAACCGTCTGGTTTTCAAACTACCTTTAATAACTTCCACATAACCATGCTTTCTTCCTCTCCCTCCCCCCCCATCCGCGTGATGCGAATTATCGCCCGCATGAATATCGGTGGGCCTGCTACCCATGTCACCTTACTCAATGAAGGGTTAACTCGTCTCGGTTACGAATGTCTCCTGGTCACGGGAATGGAAACCAGTCGCGAAGGCACCCTGAAAGATGAATTCGCCGCCCGTCACCTCTCGATGGAAATCATTCCGGATCTGGGACGGGCCATCGATCCCCGTCAGGATATCGTCACCTTGATGAAACTCTATCGCTTGATGCGACAGTGGAAACCGGATATCGTCCATACCCATACGGCGAAGGCGGGGTTTGTGGGGCGACTTGCGGCGCGGTTGGCGGGTGTGCCTCTGGTGGTGCATACGTTTCACGGCCATGTTTTTCACGGATATTTCGGTCGGGCAAAAACTCGTTTTTTTATCGAGTTAGAGAAAATTTGTGCGAAGCTCAGCAGTCGCATTATCACCATTAGCGATCGCCTCAAATCGGAAATCCTCGAGTTTGGCATCACCCATCCCACCCACATCCAAGTCATTCCTTTAGGCTTGGAACTCGATCGCCTCAAAGCAGTCTCAGAAACAAATCGGTTTCGTGCCGAATTCGGCTTAACCCCCGATATCGGTTTAGTGGGTGCAGTGGGGCGGATGGTGCCGATTAAAAACCTGCATCTATTCCTGGATGCGGCGGCGATCGCCCATCAACACAACCCCAACCTCCGCTTTTTGCTCGTCGGCGACGGCGAACTGCGCGCGGACCTGGAAACCTACGTCCAACAACTCCATCTGGAGAAGGCGGTCATCTTCACCGGATGGCGGCGGGATTTGGCGCAAGTGTATGCGGACTTAGATGCGGTGGTGATTTCCTCGGATAATGAAGGCACCCCAGCTTCGTTAATTGAAGCAATGGCTGCCGGTTGTCCGGTGATTTCTACCCGGGTCGGCGGCGTTCCGGATTTGATCCGGGATGGCGACACCGGGCGTCTGGTGCCCCCGCGCGACCCCGCCGCCTTAGCAAACGCGATTCTCAATCGGTTTGCCGAGGCAACCCGTACCGCTGAAATGGCACAGCAGGCACAAACGCTTACGGTAAAAAAATATAACTCAGCGCGCTTAGTCACCGACATGGACGGGCTTTACAAAACTTTACTTCACCTGCCCCAGCATCGTCAATTGGCCACAGGGAACGCATCCGCATCAAAACGCAGTTCGTCTTGAGAACCCAGAAGGGTTAGTCTCTCTATCTAGGTTGTGGTGGGCAATGCCCAGCCTACAGAAATGAAGCCATCGTGGATTTACGGACAGGCAATGGGTGATTTGCGATATAAGTGAGAGGTTTGGACTGCATCTACCGGGAAATTACTGGCAATCGATTTATCTTTTGGGAGAAAAAAGTCACGGACTCTCTTCCAATGAGACGAACGAGCTATCATCTGGGTGCAGGTGTCAGAAAACTGGCTTCACAAAATTATCCCGAAAAATATAATGGATAGAGCGAGCCAGATGCCCAACCGGGGTGAGTTGAAACCATGCGATCGCGCCCACAAGGCACTTGGCCATCTGCCAACCTCGCAAACCTTTGTCGCGTAGCGCACAAGCCTAACCTGAAGATTGAATTATACCACACTCAAAGGGCAGAATCAATCTTTTTTTTAGATTAATTTAACCAGTTTTCTCTGACCCCCAGCCCCCTCACACCAGCCCAATTATGCAAAAGTACCAGCATGGGGAAAATTATGAACGAACATTGGCTGTTAACTCAGGGATTCATTCTCTCTGTCTCCCTCGCCTTAGCCGGGACTTATATCGCCCGCAATGCGGCAAATCGGTTTCGGTGGCTGGACAAACCGGGACGGCACAAGGCCCATCACCAACCGATTCCCGTCCTGGGCGGGATCGCCATGTATGGGGCATTTGTGGCCACGGTATTGATTCTGGACTCGCACTGGTTGCTGTCGGAGGGGTTGACCCTGGCGATCGCGGCCACGGTGCTCGCCGGCATTGGATTGTATGACGATTTGCGCGGACTCAATCCCCTGCCCAAACTCGCCGGACAACTGGTGGCGGCGATCGCCCTCATTTACAGCGGCATTTCCCTCCATCTCACCGGGATTGACCCCCTGGATATCGGCCTCACCCTCTTTTGGGTGGTGGGAATCTGTAACGCCATGAATCTCCTAGATAATATGGATGGTCTTTCCAGTGGCGTGGCGGCGATCGCCTGCCTCTGTTTCGGCGCGATCGCCTTCTCCCAAGGGCAGCTCCATGTCTCCGTACTCTGTGCGACTCTCTTCGGTGCCACCGTCGGTTTCCTGCGGTTTAACTGGCATCCCGCCACGATTTTCATGGGAGATGCCGGCAGTCTGGTCATCGGATTTCTGGTCGCCGCACTGGGGTTGATGGTGGTTTCCCCCACGTCGGAATATTCCTGGATCGGGTTAGTGCCGATATTCATTTTGGCAGTACCGATTTTCGACACCACCCTCGTAACCTTCTCGCGCCTGCGTCGCCAACTGAAAATTACCGATGGCGGTCGGGATCATAGCTCTCATCGCTTGGTGAAAATTGGCTTAAGCGTACCGCAAGCGGTGGCACGACTGTACAAAGTGGCCGGCATTTGTGGGGTTGTGGGAATGGCGATCGCCCTTAACCCATCCCCGGCGATCGCGCTACCGAGTGCGATCGCGATCGGCACATTGGCGATCGGGGCATTCTTCTGGTTCGAGCAAGTGGATCTCTCGGATACCGGACAATCCACTCTTCCCTTTCCCACTCCCGGTATCGCTTCTGAATTGAAAACCTTACGGTCTGCCCAAGTTTACGAAGGTTCGGAACTGTAACAGTTCCACCATTTCTCCAACTGCAATAAAGCGATCGTTTTTTTTCTGAGATTAGGAGCATCTACCTTTCCAACCCCCTATGTAATCCAGAAAAATCATGCAGGAAAAAATCGCGATTATCGGTCTCGGTTATGTGGGGCTACCTTTAGCCATCGCCATAGCCAAAAAATTCCCCAATCCCATTGGGTTTGATATCAATTCAAAAAAAATAAGCGACCTCAAACAGGGAATCGACATCACTGGTGAAGTCTCTGCAGATGACTTAACTGCCACCACACTCCAATTCACCAGCGACCCTAACGATTTAACCCACATTAATTTTTTTATTATCGCCGTTCCCACTCCCATTGATGCCAATCATTACCCGGATCTGACGCCGCTGATCCGTGCTTCGGAAATTGTCGGGCGCATGCTTCAACCCGGTGTGGTAGTGGTTTACGAATCCACAGTTTATCCCGGCGTCACCGAAGAAACTTGCGGCGCAATTTTAGCCCGAGAATCTGGTTTGCGCCAAGGCATCGATTTCAAATTAGGCTATTCTCCCGAACGTATCAATCCCGGGGATCCAGAACACCGACTGGAGACGATTGTCAAAGTGGTTTCCGGTGAAGATCCAGAAACCCTAGAACGGGTCGCCACAGTTTATGAAACGATTATTGATGCGGGGGTTTATCGCGCCCCTTCGATTAAAGTGGCTGAATCCGCCAAGGTCATCGAAAACATTCAGCGCGATTTGAATATTGCCTTAATGAACGAGCTGGCGTTAATTTTCGATCGCCTGAATATCCCCAGTCGCGAAGTGTTAGCTGCAGCGGGAACCAAGTGGAATTTTTTGCCGTTTAAACCGGGACTGGTGGGCGGTCATTGTATTGGCGTTGACCCCTATTATCTCACCGCAAAAGCGAAATCCGTGGGCTATCGTCCGGAAGTGATTCTCGCCGGTCGTCGCATCAACGATAACATGGGGCGCTATATCGCGGAGCGATCGATTAAACTGCTCAGCAATTACGAGAACGTACCCATGAAAAAAGCTCGGGTGGGGATTTTGGGGATTACATTTAAGGAAAATGTTCCGGATACTCGCAATACTCGCGTCCCGGATATCGTGCGCGAACTCCAAAACTTTGGCATTGCGCCTTTAGTTCACGATCCGATCGCCAATCCGGAAGAAGTCTCGCGCCAATATGGCATTACCCTCGCTCCTTGGGAAGAACTCTTCGCTCTCGATACCATAATTCTGGCTGTGGCACATCGCCAGTATTTAGAACTCTCGCCGAACCAATTAATCCGCTGCATGAATCCGGAGGCGATTTTCATGGATGTGAAATCGGCATTTGAACCCACTATTTTTCCCGAGAAAATAGTCTACTGGAGTTTGTAAGCGTTAATGAAACCTATTTTAGTCACGGGCGCTGCGGGTTTTATTGGCTTCCATCTGTGTCAACGGCTGTTGGCGCGGGGGGAAGCGATTGTCGGTCTGGATAATCTTAACGATTATTACGATGTGAATTTAAAACGGGCACGATTGGCGCAGTTGCAAGAAAACCCGCAGTTTCAGTTTTGCAAATTAAACTTGAGCGATCGCCAAGGAATGGCGAACCTGTTTGCCCAGTTCCAACCGGATCGGGTGGTGAATTTAGCCGCTCAAGCTGGGGTACGCTATTCTTTAACCAATCCTCACGCCTATGTGGATAGCAACCTAGTCGGCTTTACCAACATTTTAGAAGGCTGTCGTCACGGAAATGTAAAGCATTTGGTGTTTGCTTCTTCCAGTTCGGTTTATGGCGCAAATACCAAAATGCCGTTTTCCGTTCGCGATAATGTAGACTGTCCGATTAGTTTGTATGCAGCCACCAAAAAAGCCAACGAACTGATGGCACATACCTACAGCTATCTCTATGGGTTGCCGACTACGGGACTCCGTTTTTTCACGGTTTATGGCCCGTGGGGTCGTCCGGATATGGCATTATTTATCTTCGCGAAAGCGATTTTAGAAGGCAAGCCAATTCCAGTGTTTAATTATGGCAAGATGAAACGGGATTTTACTTACGTGGACGATATTATTACTGGGGTGGTGCGGGTTCTCGATCGCATTCCCCAAACCTCCGGGGCGAACCTTCACTCCCCACCGGTGGATGTGCCGTATAAAATTTACAATATCGGCAACAATCAGCCGGTGGAATTGCTGCGGTTTATCGAAATTCTGGAAGATTGTCTGGGTGAGAAGGCACAAAAGGAGTTTCTTCCCATGCAACTGGGAGATGTCCCCGCCACTTATGCGGATATTGAGGAACTGGAAGGGGATGTGGGGTTTCGCCCGACGACGCCGCTTGAGGTGGGCATTCCCCGGTTTGTCTCCTGGTATCGCTCCTATTATGGGGTGTAATCTCATCTCCGGTGGCGTGCCGATAAAACGCACTGGATGGAAATCGCGCCCGCCCGATCGCGCTTTCGCCCGCCGACGGGGGCTAATACCATTTTTCGATTGGGATGTTAGAGGTTGTCACAGTAGGACCTGGGTCACAGACGCGATAAATCGCGTCTCTACAAGCAAGAGGGGGAAGCGGAAACCTCTCTCACCCAATCGGTGAAAAACGGTGTAAATTCTGAGGTTCGATGGCAAATCGAATCGATAAAATAGAGACCAGGCACAAGCCCGGTCTCTATTTTGATTTTCAGATGGAGGGCGAACGACCGGATTCGAACCGGCGCATGGTGGAACCACAATCCACTGCCTTAACCCCTTGGCTACGCTCGCCATTTGGTTCATTTTTTACATTAGCATAGTCTGGCGATTCGGTCTACCCCTTTTGAAAAAAAATCAAATTTTTTTTGGGCGGGGGTGCCTGGGATGCGGAATTTACGGAAAAACTAGGGTAATCTAAAGCATAGAGAGTGGCACGCAGGTTCCATGAAAAATCTTAATGTAGTGGCCTCTGTGGCAGGGGCGGTATTGGTGGGACTAGGGGTGGCAATGGTGGTCACGAATCCCAGTCCGTCTGCTTATAATGACTATGCTACGGAACGGCTAACGGAATATTTAAAAGCAGAAGGTTGCGAAAAGGCGCTGCTCGGTCAGCGTCAGTGCGTCGCGGCGCTGGAATCGGCGCAACCTCAAATCGCCGAACTGATCCGCGAGAGTACCGAACGGCAAAATTTTCTGTTGTGGAGTGTCTACAGAACGGAGTTTTCTTTGCCGTTGCTGCCGGCTTACCAGTTTGAAACCGTGGGGGCGTTCCAAAGCTTCTACACCTATGAGTTCCAAAAAGATTAGCCTCGGGGTCTCTACCTGGGTTTATTACCATAGTTGTCTAATTTTGTCAAGCCTGCCGGGGAATTTCTAGGGGTGTGCCTCGCGATCGCGTCTCTGGTGGCGCGACCCTATCAACCCCGGCCAATTCCTATATGCTATGGAAATGACTAGCAGTTTTGGCTGCGGTTTTTAATATCAACTCTACAACAGGCAATTGTAAATCAGCATGAGCTACTGTGTCATGCCCGGATGTCCGCAACCGCAAAACCCGGCAACGGGGAAGGTTTGCCAATCCTGTGGCAGCAAACTGTTGCTGAAAGAGCGCTATCGTCCGATTCAGGCGATCGGACAAGGAGGATTTGGTCGCACGTTTTTGGCTCTGGATGAGGATATCCCCTCGAAACCGAAATGCGTGGTCAAGCAACTGTTCTTCAACCAAGGGCAGACGCGCCATATCAAAAAGGCGGAGGAATTATTCTACCAAGAGGCGGTTCGTCTGGACGAGTTGGGGCATCATCCGCAAATCCCCACCCTGCTGGCGCACTTCGAACAGAACCAATGGCTTTATTTAGTGCAGGAGTTTATCGCCGGACCGACGTTATCTCGGGAACTGAAAGAACGAGGGGCGTTTAAAGAGGCGCAGGTTCGTCAAGCGCTGGCGGATCTGCTGCGGATTTTGGCGTTTATTCACGATCGCCAAATTATCCACCGGGATATCAAACCGGCAAATATTATCCGGCGCACAGGTGCGGCGGGTGCAGGTGAGGGCCAGTTAATTTTAATCGATTTTGGGATTGCTAAGTTGCTCAGTGCCACGGCGATGATGCAAACCGGGACGATTATCGGTTCGCCGGAGTATATGGCACCGGAACAAACGCGCGGTAAGGTGGTTCCGGCAAGCGATATTTACAGTTTGGGGGTGACTTGCTTGCATTTGCTGACGGGCGTTTCGCCGGCCAATTTATACGACGAGGGTCGCGATCGCTGGATTTGGCGAGATTTTTTAACTGCCGATAAGCTCGTCAGCGCCGAACTGGGTCGCATTCTGGATAAAATGGTGCAAGCTGCGACGCGCGTGCGCTATGCCTCGGCGGCACAAGTGTTGCGCGACCTGGAGCCTTTGCCGTCCCCCGCGATCGCTCCTTCGCCGAGTCCCGCTACACAATCGCCCCCACGCCCAGTAACGCGATCGCCCTCTCCTCAGCCGGTTTCCCCAACTTCTGCCCCGGCACAACCGATAAAAACCTTCAAGCGGGCGATCGGCAATCTCTTCTCCCTGATGGCAGGTCAATCCACCCCGGACGAAACTCCCGATATTCTCACTTCAGAAGTGGGGATTGATTATACCAAATTGCGGGACTTGTTGGCAAGGAAAAAGTGGAAATTGGCCGACGAAGAAACTCGTGCCGCGTTATGTCAGGCCGTGGGCAAACCGCCCCGGGGATATCTGTTTGAGGACGATTTGGCCAAACTTCCCTGCGCGGATTTGCACACCATCGATCGCCTGTGGGTGAAATATAGCGATGCCCGGTTCGGGTTTAGCGTGCAGGCGCGCATCTACGAGGGATGTGGGAAAAATTACGGCACTTTCTGCGATCGCATCGGCTGGGTAACATACCGACCTGCAGTCCCCTATAAAGGGATAAAATTTACTCTCACAGCGCCAATCGGCCATTTGCCCTCCCGGGTCTGGTCTGGGGGCACGAAATGGTGGCGACATGCAGAAGCAATGGCGAATCGACTGGCTGAATGCGAAACTAACGAGAGTCAGCCCTCATAGTTCGGGTTTTCCCCGCGATGGGATTGCCCACCATCGCCTAGAGTTAAAACGAGCGATTGGCAGCCAATTGCGTAAGATCGCCTCCGAAAGAATCGTTTAAAAAATAGTCCTTGTCATGCGGACTATAGCCCGCTTCGGGCATGGCTACGCTAATACCTGCCCAGGCGCGATTTCAATCGCCCGGGTTTTATGGCTTTATTTCACAAACACCCTAGCCAATCATGCACAAAAGCGGCACAATTGCAGAGAAGAACTTGTTTTGTTTGCTCTTAACCTGTAATGCAAGCCCATGTCTCAATCTTTTGCCCGTCAACCCATCGACCAAATTACTGTAGAAGAACTCGCCGAACGGCTGAAAAGCGCGGAAACCCTGCAACTGGTGGACGTGCGCGAACCCAGTGAAGTGTCGATCTGCGCGATCGCGGGGTTCGATAACCTGCCGTTGAGTGAATTTGCCGAATGGTCCGGTCAAATTTACAGCCGCTTGGATCCGGAAGCGGAAACCCTGGTGCTGTGCCATCACGGTATCCGATCGGCTCAGATGTGCCAGTGGCTCAAAGCGCAGGGATTCACCGACGTTAAAAATATCGCTGGGGGAATCGATGCCTATTCAAAAATGGTAGATCCCTCGGTTCCTCGGTACTAATTTCGTCTTTCTCATCCCGAAAAAAGTTCGTTGTTGCCACGCAATTCTCCCTCATTTTTTGGGCGATCGGGCAACAACGAATCCCACAAAAAACGGGTATTATTCCAAACAAAGATTCCGTTCCGTATGCGACTTGAAGCAGTCGCCATTTTTATCGAGAATGGTGACAGCATCGACGGTAGAAAACTGCTGGAGAGTATTGCGGATGGCTTTTTTCATTTTTGCTTCTTGACCGACACCCCATGCGGTCACGGTGCGACAGAATTGCAGGGTGGCTTCGCCTCCTTCTGAAATGTCAATGGTAAAATTTTGGTTCCCGCAAATCGATTCCCCATCAAAGTTGATGAGGTCGATAAAGCCTTGCTGTTTTTCGTCAGGTTGCGGACCGGCAGCCAGTTGCTCGATCGCAAATTCAGCCACATCCACGCGATCGGTGGTGCGCCACACGGGTTGTACTTCGTTGGGGCGATCGCTCTGTTCCGAGGTCAGTGGGAAAAATACTTTCACCTGACGTTCGTCTTCCTCTTTTAAACACAGATTTCTGCCACTGAGGTCTTTAAAACAGTTGCCATATTGATTCAAGATGGTGACAGAATCAACGGTAGAAAACTGCTTGAGAGTCTTTTCGATCGCCTTTGTCATTCGCGCATCCTGTCCTACGCCAGCGGAAGGAACGGTGCGACAAAATTGCAGGGTGGCTTCCCCTTGTTCGGAAATGCCGATGGTGAAATTTTGCCCGCCACAATTCGATTCTCCTTGAAACTCGAAGGGGTCGGTTAACCCTTGTTGTTTTTCTTCGGGTCTCGGACCGGCAATCAGTTGCTCGATCGCAAATTCAGCCACATCGATGCGATCGGTGCTGCGCCATACCGGTTCGACTTCGGCAATTTGTCCGTCCCCGTCTGGAGATTCGGGAAAAAATACTTTCACCGATTTGAAATCGTTGTGGGTTGGGGCAGGATGATTCGCGGTGGCAGGCATTTGCGGCGCTTGGCTTTCTGCAGCAGTTCTAGCAACGTTTTCGGTGTCGGTTTGGGTGGTTGTGGCGTTTTCTCCAACCTCGTTGGTGGATTGGCTACAGGCGCTGACGCCCCCAACGGTCAGCAGTAAACCAAGAGAGAGTAAAATAGAGTGGCGGTGACTGCGCCGTTTTCGCTGGAAATTAGCCATAATGCTTATACCTTAGATTGTTAACTGACAATGGCTTCTGCTGTTGCTGGATAGCAGAAAACACCTAATTCTAGGTTAAACCCAGTGACGCGATCGCTACCAGCGCTGCCATCATTTCCGGGGTGAGTTGCACGGTATGCTTTGCGCCACTGACTTCGGTGAACTGAACGAGCGCATGACCTTGAGCGAGATTGATTTCGGTCAGGCTGCCGTTGCGGTGCTTCCAGGTGAGGCGAGTGCCAGACTCGAAAGTTTCAGTAGAAAATTCAGAATGAGACATTGTAATTGCTCCTAAACTATGGGAATTTCTTCGATAATATGGCGAGAGGGATCCGAGATTTTCACCTCCAGCCGATGATTCGCATTGAGGATTAATTCGATGCCTTCCGCTCGTTCCAAATGGTTGGCGATCGCATCCTCGGATAGCTTGAAAATTTGGCCGGGGCTGTTCGCTTTGTAGGTGAGTTCTGCGAGGGGGATTTGCTCGGTTCTGTGTCGAGCGGCATACTGCACGGTTGCCAACGCGATCCATTTGCTAGGAACGCGACGTTGATTGAACGCAAAGGAATATTGAGTATAAAATCCCTTCTTGCCAGAGCGCTTGAAATATTCGAGTTGAGTCGAGCGAATCAGTTTGAGCGGACTGAACAAACTCGCTCGACCCACAGCAAAACGTTTGGGGGGTTGGTAGCAAGTTAAAATTATCGCCAAATCTTTCTGCGCGGTGGCTGCTGAATTGCGCCGTTGGGTTTGGGTCTGGAGGAAATCAGCCAGTTGCGATCGCACCACATCTTCCTCAAACTCGCGCTGGTTCAACGGGTTAAAAAGCCACCACCACGCTGGCATCTTGCACGGCGGTTCCAATCCCTAGTAATGCAGCAGCCAAGGGGTTTCTGGATATTCCAAATAGGGGTCAAACTCTTCAAACAGCCAACGACCTCTAACAGTGGGCACCAAACTGGTTTGCCGATACTCTGCCAGCTTGAGAACCACCAACCAGTAAACGCTACTGGCAAATTGGACGCGACCGATTCCCAATTTAGCCGGAAGCTCTGGTCTGGAATACTCCAGCCCAGAGGACGCGATCGCATCCCACACCCGCCGCAACCGTAACGCTTCCGGATGCAATCCTTGGTGGCTCCCTTTGATATCGGCAACGTCAGGCAAAAAGTGAGTGCCTAAATTGAACTGAAGTTGTTGCATTTTAGTGCCCTCGATAAAACCGCAACCGCATCGCTAAACTAACAACGCCAATTAGAAACAGGTAATAAACAATCCAAAACATCGCGATTCTCCAGATCAATGCGAAATCAAGTTTGGGTCTTGTCTATCGACCTTTTTTTCTCGATTTTTTGTTCGAGTTTTGATTTAAGGTTTTAAAGTCTTCCTTGAGAGCCAGCATCACTTCTAATGCGTTTTTCTTGCGGTGTTTAACGCGCAGTTATCGCGCCGCTTGATGGGCTTCTCGCACTGAAGAATAGTCCGTCAGTTTCAAAAACACCGTGCCGGGTTTCAAGCCAACCAATTCTCGCAAATAAATGCAGGCTCGTTTGCCTTCACGCACCACCATTGTCGTCCAACGATTCAAATGCGGACTCGGATAATTTTTGGTAATAACTTTCATCTCTTCTCCCTCTTCCTCTGTGAGTGTTATGCGGTCTGATTTCCTGTGCGATTGGTGTCACTGGTTCCGGCAGGTCGGCAACCCAAGTAACACCAATCAGCAACGATAGAATTGCAACGTTTGGCATCAATTGTTTTGATACTTGTTAAGGAAGCGAGCCAGCAGCAAACTGAGGTAACTCATCACTTCCCGATCTTGGTTTTGGGTTGCGGCTGCTACTCGGCGTTGGGCGATGGTTATCGCTTCAGGAAGGTACGCATCCAGATAGGCGGTAATCGCTGCGATCGCATCTTGTTCTTGGTGCATTGACGCTTCCACGATTGCCGAGAGTTCTTTCGGTGAAGGTTGCCGGAATTCTTTGACACTTTGCATGAGCTTTTCAAAACCTTTCTTCGAGATTTGCTCTTGTTGTTCGCGAGTGAGTTTCGGTTCGGGATACGCATAGCTTTGCCAATTTTTCAAGAACTTTTTGATGTGCGAATACTGCGCCAACCACACTTGGTTTTGCTGTTGGTCGAGCAATAAACCGTAAGTTGGATAGCTATCGTCACTGCCTAAATCGCAGCCAATCAGGTGAATGGCTACGGCAAAATGGTCGATGAATGCGGAATAAACCCAGAACGAATTGGTATGCCCACCGCAGATATGCTCGACATAGCAATTGGTGGCTTGATAAGTCAGGCAAACGTAGCGCATTGAGGGTTTATTCGGCACCTGCAACGCCGCCAGCATTTTGGGTGGAATGCCAACAGGAACGAGCGTAATTTGAGGGATGCTCGTTTCGGGAGTCGGTGCGCTATGTTGCTGCCAGCCCGTCTCAAAACAGCTAATTTCTGATTGTTTCATGGCAATTTATTCAAGGTTGATGGAGCGATTGCCTGGGGAGACAACCGCCAGAAAATGTCGGGATGAAAGCGTTAGTATTCGCTCGGCAGCATCAACACGCCACCGCTGAGGTAAAGCTTGATTTCATCTAGGGGAAAGTCGGTGTATTCGATGTCTTGGCTCAGCACGGGGTCATCGGTGTCGCGCAGCAGCGTTAACGTGCCGCGCCCGTCGGACACCGAAAGTTGCCAGATTTGAAATTCCTGCAACATCTCGTCACCCGTCACTCGTTCGTCGCGTTGATAGGAGGCGATCGCATCAATCAGCCAATGCGCTTCGGCTGCATCTGCGAGATACTTGACGCCATCGGTATATTTGAACTGGTTGAGCCAATGGCGGTAGTAGTTCGTCGTGCCCTGGAATCGGGCTAAATCTGCTTGGGTAATCGGTTGCATAATCTCACCTCAATGTGAGTGTTATCCACCGCGAGAGTTTCACTATACCGTTCTCACTCTCACTTTTACTATCCCTCTTGATGCCGTTGCATTTGACCCAACGGCGACGATGCCCAGTCCAACTGCTCCTTGAGTTTCTGATTCTCGTGCTGCAATTGGTTAAACCGTTCGGTCATTTGCTGCAACTGCTGGTGCGTTTGGTGCAGCTTGAGGGTGCTGTCGGAAAGCTGCTGCTGAGTGCGCGACAGGTCAGGGTTGTTCGCGGGGTCTTTGTACTGCGCGATCGCAGTTTGCGCTTCCTTCAAAAATTGTTGCAATTGCTCGATTTGAGATTGTTTTTCATCGGCGATGCGCGAGATTTTTTCCTTAACTTGCGCTTCGGTGAAATAGTCGTCGGCGGGCGGCAAGAACGCATCCACAAGCTGCATTTGCTCGGCGTAACAAGTCACGAGGTATTTCTCACCAGAGAACCGCACTTTGTAGCGATTCAGAGTGTCGTCACTGAGCGGCAGTTGCAGGATTTGACCGATGCGATCGCGATATTTGGGAGTGTCATGTTTCACGACGCGGACGTAGGTGCCAACGGTTAGCTGTGCAGGGTCAACGGGTTTTTGTTGCTTGTTGTTAACAAGAGCATTTTGAGCTTCTGCTAACTGCGCTTCCAAGGACATGACTTTAGCCACCAACGTGGAATTGTCGGTGTATTTCATGCTGCGCTCTTTGGCGGCCATCTCGGAGGCCAACACCTCGTAGCGCTGCTGCATTTGTTCGAGTTGGGCGCTGAGTTGTTGGTTTTGCTCGGCGAGTTGCTCCAGCACGGAATCGGATTGCGCCATCTCGAATTCCTCAAGCTGCCGTTCGAGCAGGTGGATCCGCAGGTCTTTCTGGGCGCTCTCCTGAATGAGTTCTTGCAGTTTCAGGTTTTCGCGTTCGAGGCGATCGCGCTGGGCTTGCAGTCCGTTGATAATGGCCGCCGCTTTATCCGCTTCCTTGAGTTGGGCGGTGAGGTCGCGCACCTGCCGTTCGAGTTCGACGAGGCGATCGCTCTGCTGGGGTTGCGCAATGGTGGGCGCGAGTTTTTGCAGTTGCAGTGCTTTTTGGACGTGGCGGTGCTGGCGGATGACCTCGCCTTCCTCTGGGGCATCTTGACGAGCTAAGTTCTGAACGCAAGACCGGAACTGCTCGGATTCGGCGTCATCCAGTCCCAACCCGCGCTCGATCCAACTCAGGCGATCGTCATCGATCGCATCTTCAGGGGCGGCACTGTTGGCGATGAACGAGGCGATGGCTTGGGTTTGCTGGGTGGGTCGGGTGCTGCGTTTGGGAGCCAGCAGCTTGGAAACGTCCCAATCGCTCAGGTCGCCAATCGCTTCAATGAGGTAATCGGTTAGCACCACCGGGTTCTCGTAAACGTGGGCGAGTCGTTCGGCTTCAGCCTTGAGCGTGGCGATCGCATCGTCGTTCGCGTCAAAGGTCTTGACAACGAGTTCCCAATCTGCATCTGTGACGGGCTGACCCAGCACGATGGATTTGCTCCGGGCTTGGCGGATGCTGTTGACGGTTTGCTTGCCTGCTTTGAGGAGTTTGACAAGCAGGTGGTCGTCAGAGATTTTCGTCAGTTCCTTGAGGGCACTGACGCTCCAGGACTGCACGGAGTTGAGGATGAGGCGTTGGATGCGTTGGCGCTGCGAGTCGAACCATTCGGAAATTTGGATTAAGGCTCGCGCCATCGAGTTGGAGCCACCGAAATCGGAAGAATCCAGCCAGCGATCGAACAGGTGTTCCCCTTCAGTAAGGCCGCGTTCCAGGCAAAGTTGGTGAAGAAGGTGCCGGAAACTGCGACCGATTTCGAGGCCAGTCACGAAGGTGTGGCGGACGTAGCCGAGGAACTGGGAAAGAGTTTGCTGAGCTTGGCGTTGCAGGATCTCCGAGCCGAAACTGGTGTAGTCGTACTCGAAGCGCAAATCAAGCGGAAGCTGGCTCAACGCTACAGCCGTAGCGGATTTCGCAATGCTCATGGTAGTTTGGAAATAGTAATTTAATTGGTTGAGCGGGATAGTCCCCGCTTTTTTTGTGAGTCAAGCGTTGCAAACAATTAACTCGCAATCTGAGAGAATCCCTCAAACCGGGAATCAATTATGCAAAATACGAAAAGCGCAAAAAGCACTTTTTGTTTATGGCATAATTTTAGACGGGAAAGGTGCAAGTGTCAATAGCCTGAGAAACGGGGAAACCAGAGTGCTTTCACCCTGCTTCGGCAAGAGCGCGGTGCAGTGGCGAATGTTAAGAAATTAGAAAGATTTACCACCGATGTGCTTTTAGCGCTTTGCGTTTTTAGCGAATTGTGGAGAGAATGAGGGTGAACAGCCGTTTTTGCCCTTGTTTTTTGTGGAGTCCAAAGAATCCCAACAGCAACGCCTTCGCGACTTGCTCAATTACCTTAGCGATCGCATCCACCCGGGCGATCGCACTCCTGAAGCTGCGTTGTTGGCGTACCTGAATCGATTCGAGCCGGTGACGAGCGCGAGTTCTTTGCGCCGGTGGTTTCTCGGTCAGCAGTTTCCTTGGGTGTCGCGTCGTCCGCTGTTGGCTCGCGCGATCGGTGTGGAGGCGGCGGCATTGGAGAGCTTTTTGCTGCATGGCGTCCCGGAAACGAGCGAGTTTCTGGCGGCTTTGCCCCCGATTCCTCCAGAGTTCACCACGCCGCAACGGTGGGAGGCCAGTGTCGATTTGGATTCCGAGGTGGCGGTGCAAAGTGCGATCGAACAACTCAGCGAGCATCTGTCTTTGGAGGGGTTAATTGACACCATCGATGCGCTGCGATCGCTTGCCCGAGACCGCGCCGAACGATTGCGATCGCAAGCCGGTTCGGAGTCAGCGCGGGTGACGATTTTGGGAGATTCGCTGCCCACGATTGCGGAAGTGTTGCGCGATAAAAACTTGGAAAAAATTGCCAGTCTGGTGGATTTGCCGTTGCATCGGCTGAAAGCGATCGCCCGAGGAGAGGAACCGGCTTGCACTGAGGTGACGTTGCTGGCGGCAGCGCTGGGGATTCCGGTACAGCAGCTAGAGCAGATGCGGCAAAAACAGTTTGGGGACAAGTCCAATCATTCCGAAGATTGCCCGGAAAATTGCCATCGGTAAGGAGGTGTAGTGTGGAGCATTCGATTTGTTCGCCGTTGTTTCCTAGATGCGTGGGGTTGGGTATCAAGGGAGATACGCTCCAGGTGCGCGTCGGCAGTTGGGATGAAGCGTGGAAGCTGAATCAGTCTTATCTGCCTTACTTGACCAATTTGGGAAAATGTTTTGGCAAGAATGTGGTGGAACTCGTCCACAATACTCCCAACAAACCGTTCATTCCCATTTGGGTGGAAATGTCAGTTAGTCCGGGCACGGCAACGGTGGAAGACTCGCCCCAAAATATTACTGCAAAAGATTTCCAAGCTTTTCAACTATCAGAATCAAACGCAAAAAAACGCAAAAAAAATCATAGGGGAGGTCAAACCAATATGCTATCTTTACAACAAGTTGCAGAGTTGGCAAATCATTCTGGCGAATGCGATGCAGAGTTAGCGGCGCTGGCTTTGGGCGAAAAGAATATCGCGACCTGGATTATCGACCAAGCCACCCAAGAAGTGCTGTTAGCCAATCGGTTTGCGCTCGATGCCAACTGCAAGCCGCCGCGAGAAGTGCTGGCGAAGGATATCTCGGCGTTGTGGGAGGAAGAACCCCTGCGAGAGTTGACTGATTTGGTTCACCGGGATACTCTCGTGCGCGAGCATACCAACCGAGGCTACCGCTGGCATAAAGAGCCGGGTACTGAGGTGTGGCTCCGCAAAAAGCACGATTTCACGGTGGACTACGCGGAGGTGGATTTCCTCGGTCGTGTCTGCCGGTTTGAAATCGTTAAGGAAGCGATGCCGGTGTAGGCCGATGATTGCCCGTTCGATTGCATGGATAACATTGGATGGCGATCGCTTCCAAGAAAAGCTGGATGAGTTGGTCGCCCTCTACCGCGCTGCGTTCGCCGAACCGCCTTCATGTCAGTGGTGGACGCGGCGCTCGGTGGCAGAAATGTTCGATCGCTACTTCCAAACCGGAACCGTGCTGGGGGCGTTCGAGAATGAGCGGGCGATCGCTTTTGCAGTAGTGCAACCGTTAGCCTGCGCTTCCATCATCGGTCAGCCCACTTGGATTGAAACCGAACAACAATGGCGGCGGCTGGACTGGGAGTTTTTAGCTCAGTTCGGTTTGAGTCCCGATTGCGCTTACTTGGCAGATTTATGTGTGGCAGCCACTCACCGGCGACAGGGAATCGCCACTGAGTTGGTACGTCTGGGATTGCGGCAGTATCCCGAAAAACCGATGCTATTGCGGGTGAGCGAGTGCAAGACGGAAGCGATTAGACTCTATGAAAAGCTGGGGTTTGTGGAACTGCCAGGACTCGAACAGCAGCCGGAATATCAACACACTGATGGCACTCTGAAAGCTGAACCGAAATTGTTGATGGTTCGCTCTGCGGTTAATTTGAGTGCGCCCTCGTGATGAGTGCGATCGCTTCCCTAACCCCAGCGGGTGAACGTGAATGAAATTTTGCTTAGACCCACCGGGCAGGTCAACTGAGGCGAGTGCTGAGGAAACTGCAAAGTCTTGCAGGTTGTCGCCGGTGATGGTGGGAAGAGGGAGCCAGTTTTTTGCCGTTGGATCGGGGTGAACACAAGTCGGTGTATTTATAAGGAAAGCATTTTTTAGGGGACTTCTGCTCACCCTGGGAATGCTTGCTCTGATTGGGTTACAGCGATTTAGCAGAAATTTGTTGCACCATTGGCTGAGTGCGGCGGGGATGTTGGCGAAAGGGATCCGTGATTTGATGCGATCGCGTTCTGGTTATTGCGATGCGATCGGCGGCACCAATCTGGGTGTGGAGCCATGACTGAGATGCGATCGCCTGTTGGATGCGATCGCGTTCGGGTAGTTGCGATCGCGTTGTTGCTGCTGCGAGCGATCGGCGGCACGAATCTGGTTGTGGATCCATGAGTGAGTTAGGCGATCGCATTCTGGTTGCCACGCTTCAGGATCCAACATGACAGCTTTGAGGCAGGGTGAACACAAGTCGGTGTATTTATAAGGAAAGCATTTTTTAGGGGACTTGTGTTCACCCTTGAAGTTATTGCTTTGACTGGGTTTCGGGGATTTGACGGAAATTTGTTGCACCATTGTCGGGGTTGGGACGATCGGCATAAATGTGGTGATGGATCCGTGCAATGGCGATCGCGTTCCCGTGCGATCGCGTTCCCGTGCAATGGCGATCGCTCTCTCGTGCCTGGATGCGTTGGGGCAGGGGTGAGCAGATGTCGGGTTATTTATAAGCAAAGCATTTTTCAGGGGACTTCTGCTCACCCTGGAAATGCTTGCTGTGGGTGGGTTGTAGTGATTTGGGATTCAGCGCACTAGCTGGAGCGCAATATCGGGCGCGAGCGAGACAGGATGAGTTGCGATGCGATCGGATTCTCATGTTGCCATTTTCAGTTCCTGCTGGTGTCGTTGTTGGCAAACTTGGGTGGGAATCGTCGCAGGTAAAGAGAAACTAAAGCTGGCTACTGGCAAACATTTCACGGTGGGATCGCATGGGGGCGATCGCATTCTGGTGGGCGATCGCTTACGCAATCAAAATCCTTCGTCAATGAAAGCGACTCCAAGAGCGCTAACCTCACCCACTTTTTCAATCGAGTCGTTCCTCTCTCGTCAACTCCCCCAACTCCACAGTCGCGATTAAATCACCCTTTTCTCACTCATTGTGTATCCTGCATCACTTTTCAGTATTATTACTCAATAAAAATTGACCGAGCCAAAATAAAAATAGTTTTCCCTCACTCTTTGCCTTAACTTGAAAGAATTAAAATTCGCCTCAATTCCCCAGCCCGTCAAGAAAAATCTATCAAATTAATTGCTAAAACCGCCCCTGTTTTCCGTAAAATCACTGAGAAATTTACACCGCCGTGACGAAAACCTCTCCAAAATTCCCAAAAAACTTCAGTAAAATTGCGGATAGTAAAAACCGAATAGAGTTGTTAAGGTAGTTTTCAAGCGATTTCAAATTCACTCAGGGCATCCTACTTTTTATTTAAAAAAGACAGGACGCAGCACCATCTAAACCCCAATCATGGATGGCAACTCGTCATGCCAAATTTAAACAATGAATCTTTATTCCCTGACTCCCAGGGAGACCCTTTACTATTCGGGTTGGCTGACCAGCCCGCAGACCCATTTAACAACCCAATAAAACCCTTAGAATCTCCGTCAACTGGCAGCGATTTGCCCCGCATAGATTCCCCTTATGAAGTCGGGAATGCCGAGCTTTCAGACCCAGGCGCGGTGAATGGGGTTAATTCAGGCAACCTCCCCAATTCTCATCAAAATTCTGCAATCGATCCCCTCACCGGCGAACCACTTGCCTCCCTCCAAAATACCGACTTCACCTCCGGAACATTCCTCGTTGGCAATCCCGGAAAAGTTAGCATCCAATTCCTCTACGATGGAGGTGCTTACAAAAGTGAAATTGGCATTTTTAGTTTGACCGGGATGGAAACACTCATCCCCGGAAGTGCAGAATTTATTAAAGAAGCCGCCAAGCGAGCATTAAGTCATTCCGAACAAGGTTACATCGTCATCTCTGATGCCACCGAAGCTGCCAAATTTACCGGAGACTTAGGAGAAGTCAACAATTTTAATCGAGGAGAAATCTCAGAAAATCAAACTTTCTCCATGCAGCCTGGAGATAAATTTGGCATCATTCTCGTTCCTAATGGAACGATTGAAGAAGTCCAAGAAAATCCCGAAATAACTGGGAACAAACGACCCTTATTTTCCCTCGCCACCGCCAATCCATTAGATGCCTTTCATGTGGGACAAATTGCCGACGTCACTGGAGAAGGCAACCTATTTGTCATGGAAGATTTGCGAGTGGATGTGGGAAGCGATCGCGATTACAATGACCTCATCTTCTCCCTCTTTGGAGCCACCGGAACCGTCACAGTTCTTGATGAATTAATCAATCCTAATTTAGATTGGCGCACGACTGACACTGCTCAGGAAATCATCACTTACGTTCAAGAACAATCCGCTTTATTCCAACCGACACATCAGAGCGATTTAGAAGAAGTTTCAGAAACAACGAACGCATTAGAACCGAGTAGTGAGGAAATAGCGCAGTCCGATTCAACCCTTGACATTGATGACACTGACAGTGGAGTAGAATCCACCTCAATTGCCGAACCAACTAAATCAGAAACTATTTTTTCTGACGAAACAATAGTTGAGCCAACTGAATCCACTTCAAGCCTCGAAGAAACTGAATCAAAAACTTTCTTACTTGACGAGACCAACAACGAAATAGAATCCACCTCAGTTTCAACCGATACCTCACCGTCAATTGTTGGCAACTCCGACACATCCAATCCAACAGAATCCACTTCAGTTTCAACTGAAACATCTGAACCAACCGAATCTTCTGATGAAACTTACTCTGGAACGGACTCCGACACAGTTGAACCGACCGAATCCAACTTAGAAACTTCCTTCTCAATTCAGTCCGATTCCGATACAGTTGAGCCGACCGAATCTCCTGATGAAAGCGGCGAACAACCAAAATCTAACGCCACCGAATCGGATGAGGATATACTGGGTGAATCTACCGCTTCGTCCGAATCAAGCAACTCAGTTGTCTTAGAAGAAACCTCTGACTCTTCTGAATCTTCCCTCAATCCCACAAAAATTACTTCTTCAGACATTTCCACCGAAACTGAATTGAACTTAGATGAAAGTACATCTCTCCATTCATCTGAGTCAGACTTAGTAACCTCTACAACTCCATCAGCTTCAACGGAATTTATTATCGATACCCCTTCACAATCTAACTCATCGATAACCAAATCGTCAACAATAGAAACCGCACCAGTGGTTCTAGAAGATGGGGAATCGCCCTCTTCTAACAATTCTATCGCCATCAACGTCGTTGCTCAAACTGTAGCTCCTCAAATCGAACCGACCTTCCCTAACTTCTCTCAAGGGGTTTTCCTCGTAGGAGAAACGGGTTCGATTAACATCGAATACATCTTCGATGGCGGCTACTATCAAAGCACGGTGGGTTTGTTCAATATGGCTGGACTCTCGGAGTATGAATGGGGGTCTCCTGAATTCTTCCAAGAAATTGCCAGACGTTCCCTGTCCAATTCTGAGGAAGGTTACGTTCTCCTGGACGACTCTACAGAAGCAGCCAAACTCGATGGAAAATTAGAAGAGTACAATTGGAATCGCGGCATCAAACAAGGAGAGAAAACTTTTTCTTTACCTGAAGGAACCGAGTTTGGGTTAATTTTAATTCCCGATGGCTCTCTGCAAGAACTCTTTGACAACCCGCAAGCAACTGGGAGCAAAAAACCTTTCCTTTCGTTAACTCCCACTGACCCCGAACGCGCGTTGCATCAAACTCAACTCGTTGATGTTACTGGAGATGGAAGCTTATTTGCCTGGGAAGATTTACGCTCCCCTGGAGGAGATACTGACTTTAACGATATCACCTTCAAGATGTCTGGTGCTACCGGAATCGTGACTAACCTGTATGAAGTGATTGCTCCGGATTCAGATTGGCGCGATTCTGAGGTGGGACGGGAAATCCTCAATGAAGTTCAGATAGAACCGCCCAATTCAGATAAAGAACCCCCGATAGTTACAGCACAATTGTTCTCCGACAATAGTGGCAACGAACCCTTCAATCCAGTAGTACGAGGAAGTATTACCGATGCCAGTCCAATTATCCGGTTACGGGCTGGATTTGATGAAACTCCAGTAGAGGAATTTGTCGATATAACTGCATACTTGCAAGCCGATGGAAGTTTTGAGTTAGACCGTCAGACTTTAGAACAAATATTGGGAAATTCCCTGGCTGGAAACAGTCACGTACTCCACTTAATTTCCGAAGATGCGGGCAGATTAATGGGAGTCAAGGCCATTCGGGTCGGTAATTTAGTCCCAGAAAACGATGCAGAATTGAATCAGGCACTAGCTGAATTTTATGGGTTAGACCCCTATCCCGACAGTCTCACTCTAGTCGCCGGAACCACTCGACAACTCTCCCTCACCATTAACGAGTTGGAATCACGACCCAATATCACCGCCACAGAAACCGGAACCCGCTACTTTGTGAGCCATCCGGACTTGCTGGAAGTGGATGAAGATGGCTTAGTCACCGCACTCGATGAAGGAGAGGCCACCATTACGATGATTCATGGAGCGCAGATGGTGACAATACCCATCTCAATCCAGAAACCCTTAGCCGGTTCCGTGACATTGGGAGAAGAAGGGGGAGTCGTTGAAGCCGTTGATGGCTCACTGGTGATGATTCCTCCCGGTGGGTTAGAAGCCGAAACCGCTGTCAGTCTCACCCCCTTACTTCGAGAGTCTCTCTCACTACCCCTACCGGAAAGTTTGGATTTAGTGGGTGCCTTCAGCTTGAATTTAGGTGATGAACCCCTCACTCAACCCGCTCAACTGGCAATTCCCGCTCCTGCTGGTTTGTCTGCTGGTAGCGAAGTGTTGTTCCTGCGAAAAAGCTCCCTCCCAGATGAAACCGGCACATGGAATCCTACTTGGTCGATTGAAGAAGCAGGTGTCGTAGACGAAAAAGGCACCATCCGAACCACTTCCTGGCCGTTTAATGGGATTTTAGCCAGCGGTCAGTATGCAGTGTTGACATGGCCTTCTGCCGGGTTAGGCACTTTAGGATTTGTTGAAACCGGAATCTCACAAATCACCGCTAGTCAATTGACAACTCGCACCGTTGGAGGAATCAACTTAGCTGGCAACCTGAGTCTCGCAACTAGCTCTTTTATCGCCCATGCGGGGTGGTTCAGTGTAGCCGCTCTAACATACGGTCAATTCGTTGCCACAACCTACCTGTTGGCTTACTTAGCTAAATATCTGCAAACCGACCTCGAAATCATCGGCATTCCCCAAGTCGGTTTACCTGTAGTCACAACAGCCGGAGTCGAACTCACCGCTGAAGGAATCCCTTCTGTGACCGCAGTTCTGGATACCCCACCACCTGGACCTGCTGACCCACTGGCACCACCCGTTCTGCAACAAGCAGAACTCACGTTTAGTAATAACGAACCTGTTGTTGTCCTCAATGGGAGTAATTTCCTCAACGATTTCAATGATATTGGCAGTTCGTTTGAAGACTTGGCGGTGGAGTTTCGAGTGGGAGATAAATCCTATCCCGGCATTTTAATCCCCGAACGCTCTGTTGAATTGGGAGACAATCGCTATGAAATTGCCATCAAAGTTCCCAATATAGTGGTTCTGGGCGAAGCTGAAATCGTCTTAATTCGACGACAAAAAGAACAGATGAATCCACTACCAACGGATTCGGAAATTGTCGAAAAAGAAAGCACCCCAATCCAGTTGACTCCCACTTGTGTGGAACTGGCTTTAGTGGCGAAAGAAACAGCCGATGCGATTGGGATTATCAATGCCCATGCACCCGAATCAGTAATCGAAGCAGGCAGTAGCTCAGATTTATTGCGTGCTAACATTCCCGTAGGAACACCAGACCGGGAAGATAAACCCGTAGAATTGGTAGCCACCAACAATGCAACGCGAGCTTATGTGTTGTTACAAGAATCAGGTCGCGTGGGGTTAGTAGA
>NZ_JAYFEQ010000725.1:0-441 GCF_055795085.1 Phormidium sp. CCY1219
GGCGGCTGATTTGCGGGAAAAAAAGATTCAAGCTGCGATCGATTTGCAGATGGCGATCGCCAAACTCGCGGCGGCTAAAGGAGACTACCAGCAAAGATTGTACGAACACTCGATACAACAGCAACGATTCCAGGAATCGAAGCAGCGGCAACAATATCAGCTTGGGCTTTTGCTTAGGCAAGCAGCCGAAGTTGAAGATAAGCTGGATCGCCTTGCGGTGGTGCGATCGCCTGTGGCAGGAAAAATACGACGGGTCAAGGTAGCTAGTCAAAGCGATCGGACAATATCAATTGAAGTAACAATCGATCCTGATGATGAAAATACAGAAGGCAATTAATTGGCTCACGCCATTATTTGGAGTAGCTGCGATCGCTTATTCTGCATGGAACCGAGTTGGTTTAGAGCGTGCAAATTCTGTTGTTATGGTGCAGCAACCAAAAG
>NZ_JAYFEQ010000726.1:0-1379 GCF_055795085.1 Phormidium sp. CCY1219
TTCATCTTACCCGATTCCCCTTTTTTTTGTCAACAGATTGGGGAAAAAATTTTCCGGTCCGAGCGGGGGGTAGTTAATGCATTCGGCGAGAGGAGCGGATGCATTATTATACATAAAGGCGGCGAAGCGCGATCGCCGGTTTTGTGAATGCGAAAAGCAGGAGTAAACGCCACCAAGATGTCAGGTGCTATTAAAATTGCAGAAGCGATCGTCGAACCGGGACAAAAGCGGCGCTTGGAGCTACCAGTTGCCCGACTTCCCACCCAAACAATGCTCTCGTTGCCCGTGACGGTGGTGAATGGCACCCATGACGGACCGCGATTGTGGTTGAGTGCGGCAATTCACGGCGATGAAGTCAACGGGGTAGAGATTATTCGCCAAGTGTTGCAACAGATTTCGCCGCAACGGTTATCGGGGGTGCTGATTGCGGTGCCGATTGTGAATGTGTTCGGATTTATCGAACAATCGCGTTACTTGCCCGATCGAAGAGACCTAAATCGGTCGTTTCCCGGTTCTCCACGCGGATCGTTGGCGTCGCGGTTGGCGCATTTGTTTATGGCGCAGGTGGTGAAGCGCTGCACCCACGGCATCGATTTGCATACCGCTTCCCATAACCGCACGAATTTACCACAAATTCGCGCTAATCTTTTGGATCCGGAAACGGAACGCTGTGCCCGGGCATTTGGGGCACCCTTGATGGTTCATGCCACCACCCGCGACGGATCCTTGCGACAGGCGGCAACTCAGCAGGGCATTCCGATTTTGCTTTATGAAGGAGGGGAAGCGTTGCGGTTTGATGCGGAGGCGATCGCCGTGGGGGTGCAAGGCATTGGGCGGGTGATGCAGATGCTGGGAATGTACCAGTTTCCCGAGACCCCTTCTGCGCCGCCGTCATTAGCGGTACAAAAAACGCAATGGGTGCGATCGCCGCGCAGTGGCATTTTGCATCTGGAAGTCACCCTCGGCACGTTGGTTTACAAAAAACAGGTTTTGGGAATGGTCTGCGATGCTTTTGGGGATAAAAATGTGAAAGTTTCCGCTCCTTATAATGGTATTGTCATCGGTCATACGCAAAACCCATTAGTCAACCAGGGAGACGCCATTCTAAATTTAGCCGCACTGAAGCCAGAGCAAGTCTCCCTGTGGAAACAAAGCCTCTGAGGAGGTTTGAGCCGAAACTCGCCGCCCTGGCTTGCGGATCGCAAATCTCGCTTGCCAAAAGTGGAAAAGGGCATTGCCCGATTCGGCGTGGGTAGAAGGATGGAAAAAATTTTTCATGATAACCTCCGATACGTTTTTCCTCCCCCGTGCTTTAGCCGGGGGAGGAAAAACGAACGTGCGGCTTTAGCCGCCGTCAAAACTATATTGAGAATTGGGTG
>NZ_JAYFEQ010000727.1:0-8863 GCF_055795085.1 Phormidium sp. CCY1219
GCTCAGCCTGGGAACGGCCCTCCCGAGGCTCCGCCTCCCTCACTCGCGCCGCAAAATAATTGACCCCGATGGACTCGTTCCCAGGCTCAGCCTGGGAACGGCCCTCCCGAGGCTCCGCCTCCCCCACTCGCACCGCAAAATAATTGACCCCGATCGCGGTTAGTTGAGCGGCGATGGTATTACATCGGTTTGCATTTCCCCGCCCGAATCAATCCCACTCGACGGGCGATCGCTTCTCCCGGGGAATCAAACGGTCCCCATTTTTCCAGGATGTCTGGGGTTTCCTTGTCCTCGACTTGGGCGATCGGCACAATATCGCAAGTTCCCCCTTGCCGCTTGACAATATAGCATGTTTGTGTATTGTCCATTCTCACCTCCAACCATTTTCCATCCACCATTTTACTCCCCCAGTGGATGGGTGCGGCACCCCCCAGGGTCGATTTCTCCTCGTTCCCCCCCCCTGGGGGGAACGCCGCGATCGCCGTTCCGCAATACCGTGACCACGGCTGGAAAACCCCTAGATTCTCCCTAGGGTTTCACCGTCACTGGGAACTGAGCCTCACGGGTGGAATCTCCCATAAAAATAATCTTCGCATTCTCGGAATTCGACAGCTTATCTGTGGCTTCGATCCGCTTCCACTCCAGGAACTTCGGGGTGATTCCTTCCGCGACGATTTGCTGGAAATCGGCAATTCCCTCCGCCTCGATCCGCTTGCGTTCCGCTTCTTGGCGCTCTTTTTCCAAGATGAACTGCATCCGCTGAGACTCCTGCTGCGCTTGCAACTTTTCTGCGATCGCTGCTTGCAGGGTATCCGGAAGCACCACATCGGTTAACAGCGCCTCCTCTACCACAAATCCCAACGGCGTGAGAGAGGCGCGCAGTTGTTCGCGCAATTGCGCCGTCACTTCATCGCGGCTTTCCGTATAAACCGCTCTAGCGGAATAGTTGGAAGTAATTTGGCGAACAATGGAACGAAAGCGGGAAGTGACAATTTCCGTCTCGTCAGTGCCGATGGTTTCGTAAATATCTGCAGCAACTTTCGGATCTAATTTGTACTGCAGGTTCACTGCTAGGGTGACGCTGACTCCTTCAGAAGAAGTAGCGGTGACGGTTTCTCGGATATCGCGCATGCGGGTGGAAAATTTCACCACCCGCCCGAAGGGATTGACCCAATGCACTCCGGGAGATAGACTTTGTTGCGACACTTTGCCAAATACTTCTAAAACCCCAATCGTCCCCGTGGGGATAATCGCAAAGGTTTTCAATAAGGAAGCACTCGCCGCAATAATACCGATGAGCAGCGCCACCGTGCGGATGGTGTTTCTCTGCTTTTCATCCGCTAATTTTGGCCCGACAAGGGCAACTAAAATCGAAAGGAGACTGGTTAGGGTTGTGGCAATAAATGTCATGGACTTACCTCAAGAAACTGAGAGAAGGGGACAGGATTGAATCGATGTTGTTCGGTGGTCCGCATGCGCCTGATTGACGATTCATTTTCTCCTAGGAGAGAGATGTCGGTTAAAGAAACCATAGCTGGTGCTGTTGTTTCACCCGTTTTTCTGGGTGTTCCGGAAACCTCTCCCCCCCCTCAGCTCCCACCCATTCCCCTGCTACCACCCTCGTGCAATGGGTAAATTGTATCACTTGTGGTTTTTACTTTGTATAAAAAACCACAAGTTTGGAAAAGGTAGGGTGCGGGAGGCGGTTCGCCCCATCTGCGATCGCATCCTCCCCTCTTTTTCGAGAAAAAGCATTATCGATACCCTCGACCATCGTATTTTTTTATCGGCAAAATATTTCCCCATCTCCGCTTCATTTACCCCCGTTCGGATTAGCGAGTGGTAAAATTTTCACTTGCATTTTTGCCTAGAATTTACCACCAGATTATTGAGCTGGACAGAGATTTCTATCATACCCGCTTTAACGGCATAACAGCTTACTCATTGGATGCTATACTACAGGGTTGCATTTTTGTCAAGTGCGATGAATACAAAATTAGCCCACCCTCTCCTGAAAATCAGCTAAATTTATGGGATTAGGCGGTTAAGCATTTATGGGTGAATTTTGAGGGGTTCGGGACTTTACTTTTCTTGAATGTAAACTTTTGTTTCAAGGTTCAGCATTTCTGGGTAAGACTTGCTAAAATAACCATGCTGGCTAACCGTCAAAAGTGGATAATCATTTTGCACAGATGAAACAAGCCGACATGCTTGTTTTGTCTTCCGGGTGACAGGGGGAATTTTAGATCGGAAAAAAGTGGCTCAAAACTATGGTTGATTTTACAGTTGCTATTCGGGCTTACAACGCAGCAGACCGTTTGCCTGAGATTTTGGAGAAACTAAAAATCCAGGTAGGCACCGAAGAAATTGACTGGGAAATTGTCATTGTCGATAACAATAGCCAGGACAATACCGCTCAAATAATCGCTGACTACCAATCGAACTGGCAAGAAAAATTTCCTCTCAAGTATTTTCTCGAACCTCGGCAAGGATCCTCAATTGCCAGACGAACGGCAATGGAAAAAGCCCAAGGGTCTTTCGTTGGTTTTTTGGATGATGATAACTTGCCGGCACCAGACTGGGTTGAACGGGCGTATGCGTTTGGGAAATCACATCCCAAGGCGGGTGCTTATGGCGGACAAATTCACGGTCAATTTGAAGGTGAACCGCCGCAAAATTTCAAAAAAATAGCAGTATATTTGGCCGTTGTCGAACGAGGTAAAACAGCGTTTTGCTATAACGAACACAAGCAAAACGTTTTGCCACCTGGAGCTGGAATTGTTATTTTAAAAAAAGCATGGCAAGAAAGCGTTCCCAAAAATTTATTCCTGACTGGACCGGCGGGAAAATCCTTGTCTCTCAAAGGAGAAGACATGGAAATTTTATCTTATCTGCAAAATGCCGGATGGGAAATTTGGTACAACCCGGACATGAATCTCGAACACCAGATACCTTCTTGGAGATTGGAGCGGGATTATTTAATCTCCCTGGTGCGTGGTGCGGGGTTAAACCGACATCATATTCGGATGATGAGATTGAAGTCTTGGCAAAGACCTTTGGCATTTTTAACCTATCTAGTTAATGATTCCCGGAAAGCTCTAGTTTACTTTCTGCAAAACGCTAATCGGCTAAAAACTGACACGGTAGCGGCTTGTGAAATGGCACTTCTGTTAAGCATTTTAGCGAGTCCATTTTATATCGGCAAAGTCAAGTTATTGAAAAAACAATCTCAATCTAAAGAGTTGCAAGGATGAATTAATCGATGAAAGACAAAATTAAATCAATCATCCCAGAGTCGGGTCTCACCTTCCTCAAGTCAATCTCGGATAGACTCGAAAAAGGTGTGTTGAGTTGGGTGGTGAAGTCAAGAGTTTTGAGTGCGTTTTACTATGCCTTGATTTCCAATAAGTTTAGCCGCGAAAATCAGGCGGTGATTTATGGTAAACTAAAATATTATGAAGAGCTGCAATCGAGTTTAGAGAGTCAATATCTCTTAAGGCGAAATATTCATCGTCTGGAAAAAGGGATTATTATGAAAAATCGGCGGGATGTGTTTGCGGTTGATTATATTGAGGAAACCGTGGAATGTTACGAGTATGCGGTGTTAAGCAAAAACAAAGATATTTCGGATGCACCTGAATTGCAATGGGCGAATGATGTGCTAGACAATTATTTTAGTATTGTGGCGTCTCATCCAGGGATTGACCGGGCGAAAAATAGATTTTTGGCACTCTGTAGTCAATCCCAAGAGGGAACCAAGCGCATTCCCTATAAGCGAGAACTGAGCAATCCACCGCCTGTTGCTTATGAAGAGTTTTTGCAACTGTCACATCGACGGCGATCGGTGAGGTGGTATTTGCAAAAAGCCGTTCCCCGGGATTTAATCGATCGCGCAATTTTGGTCGCAGCACAATCGCCAAGTGCCTGCAATCGCCAACCGTTTGAATTTCGGATTTTTGATGAACCCGAAATGGTCAAGACAGTGGCATCAGTTCCCATCGGAACGAAAGGGTTTAGCCATAATTTCCCGGCTGTTGTGGTCGTAGTTGGCAAACTCAGAGCTTATTTTAGAGAAAGAGATCGTCATGTGATTTATATTGATGCAGCATTGGCTTCGATGTCGTTTATGTATGCGTTAGAAACCTTGGGTCTCAGTTCTTGTCCGATTAACTGGCCCGATATAGAATCCTACGAAAAAAGGATGTCAAGGTTGCTTAACTTAGAGCCAGATGAGCGGGTGATTATGCTCATTTCTGTGGGCTATCCCGATCCGGATGGCATGGTTCCCTATTCCCAGAAAAAATCACTGGATTTACTTCGGAGGTATAACTCAAATGAAATTTGAAATTCTCGGCGTAGATTTCATTAATAAAGGCGGCGAATTAATGACCCATGCGGTGGTGCAACATTTTTCTAGTTTGGAAAAAAATGACATCGTAGCCGCCCATCTGCGAATGGGAAATTTTAAACAAAGGGAAGAAACTGGGTTATATCATTTAACCTGGGCTTATGTGGAAAAAGTGCCTGCGCTTGGCCCGATTATCAATGGGTTTAGTGGTGTGCTACCGCCACAATTACGCCACTCTTTGAAACTGATTACAGCAGACGAAGTGGGGGCGGTTTTAGATGCATCTGGGTTTACATATAGCGAACAACAGGGAGCCAGGATGATAGAAATCATGGCGAACCGGATTGCGCGGCGGAAACAAGAAGGGAAAAAGATTATCTTGTTACCTCAAGCGTTTGGACCGTTTAAGTCCCAGCGGGTTAAAAACGCTTTTATCCAGATACTAGAACATTCCGACTTGATATTTGCCAGAGATGAGGTGTCTTATCAATACCTGCAAGAAATTAAAGAGTTGGCAAAGCATTGTCCGCTCATCAAAATTGCACCGGATTTTACCAACCTAGTTAAGGGAAAAGTGCCGGAATACTTTCCTACAAATTCGCGGAAGGCTTGCATTGTTCCCAACTATCGCATGGTACAACGAACCAGCAAAGAGGTTAAAGGTAAATACCTGGAATTTTTGGAGTGCTGCATTAAGTTTCTCCGCGAAAAAAAACTCGAACCCTTTGCGTTAATTCACGAAACCAGCAAAGACTACGAACTGGCTTTGCAACTGCAAGAGCGAGTGGGAGGAACCCTGGAAATTATTCAAGAACCATCCCCTTTACATATTAAAGGAATTTTGGGCAATTCCTTTATCGCGATCGGGTCTAGATTTCATAGCTTGGTGAGTACCCTGTCTCAAGGCGTGCCTTGTTTGGGTACCGGCTGGAGTCATAAGTATCAAATGCTCTTTGATGACTACAACTGTCCGGAGTGTTTGATTTCTCCCGTGGACTCGGAGGAGAAAATATATAAGGCTCTGGAGGCTATCATCGAAGAACCGAGTCGTGGGGATATTATGCGTCGATTGAAGACAGCAGGTGAAGCACAAAAAAAACTCACTTCCCAGATGTGGCAAGAGGTGGAGCGCCTTCTTGCGGAGGATTGAAATACCGCCGAGGCAAACCTGAGCCATTTTGAAGCGGGCGATCGCAATCGCACTTGGGCAAACCTTAGCGAAGCCATGCCCGAAGCCGGCTATAGTCCGCCTTTGCAGACTATTACCTGGTTCCCCGGCTAGAGCCGGGGAACCACCCACGCGAGGCTCCACCTCCCCGGGAATCCAGGTACCGAATGGGCACCCGAACTGAGTGAATTGCCTATTTTCCATTGCCCACCCTATAATTAAACAAACCAGAGTCCAAAGGAGAGGAGCCGATGTTCCGCAGGATATGGCAGGCACTTGTGCGGCTGTGGCGGCGCTGGTTTGGTTCCCCGGAACCGCCACCGCCACGGAAACCGCCGCAACCCACCCGCACCGATGCGGAGTGGGAACAGGTATTTTTGCAGGTACTCGAACAAGTCCACAACGGCGCGAGTCGCGTACACCTGCGCGGCTTTTTTATCGTCCACAACATCCGCGAAGCCGAGTTGCTGGAGTGGTTTCGTCACTTTTGCAGCACCCTGGAACACTCCGAAGCCCCGAATGTAGAACTGGGACGGCGACTGCTGCAACTGAGTCAACTGGATATGGCAGAACTGTCGCAACTGGCGGGACAGATGGGGCGGAAGCTGCAGGGGACAGAAGTGCCGCCACCCCCTCCGCCACCTCCCCCCCCACCTCCCGGAACCTCACCAAAGGTCAACCTGGAAATCAGTGGAGAGGCAAAAGCGTGGTTCAATCGAGGGCTTCAGTTATACTTGGCCGGGAAGCTTCCAGAAGCGGTAGCTTGTTTGGATAGGGCGATCGAGATTGACCCGAACTCTGTATTATTATGGACATGTAAAGGTGAGGTGCTATATCATCTAGGGCAATACTCGCAAGCGGTAGCTTGTTATGACCGCGCGATCGAGATTGACCCGAACTGCTACCTCGCCTGGAATAGCAAGGGCACCGCCCTCAGGGACTTAGGGCAATACTCGCAAGCGGTAGCTTGTTTTGAGCGCGCCATCGAGATTGACCCGAACTCCCACGACGCCTGGAATCGCAAGGGCATCGCCCTCAGTGACTTAGGGCAATACTCGCAAGCGGTAGCTTGTTATGAGCGCGCCATCGAGATTGACCCGAACTTCCACGACGCCTGGAATGGCAAGGGCAACGCCCTCAGTCACTTAGGGCAATACTCGCAAGCGGTAGCTTGTTGTGAGCGCGCCATCGAGATTGACCCGAACTACCACGATGCCTGGAATGGCAAGGGCATCGCCCTCAGTGACTTAGGGCAATACTCGCAAGCGGTAGCTTGTTATGACCGCGCCATCGAGATTGACCCGAACTACCACCTCGCCTGGAATGGCAAGGGCATCGCCCTCAGTGAATTAGGGCAATACTCGCAAGCGGTAGCTTGTTATGACCGCGCTTTAGCACTCACCCAGGAGCAATTTTGGCAAGCATGGGCAAATGTTTGCAGTGGATGCGGCAAAATCGCTATCGGCGGCAAACTCCCAGCGCCAGCTACGAAGACATGCAGCAGTTGCTCGATCGCGATCGCGCTTTGCTATACTGGCATATCAGCCCGGTAGCTCTCACTACGTTCTTGCTGAAATCCGGGGAACCGATGGAGGTGCGAACTCTAAACAGCCGCCAACTCCTGCAGTTCGAACAGTGGATGACCCGGTGGCGGGAGGGGTATGGCGAGTATGGAAAAGCCAGCAAAGGCACATCGACCCCAGGGGAGGGGGAAACCCCGCAGCAGCGGAATATCCCCTGGCGCAAGACAATGGGTGAGGCGCTGGGGGAACTCTCTCACCTGTTGCAGGTGCAGCAGTGGTTGCCCCTTCTCACCGATGTGTCTCGTCTGATATTGATTCCCCATCGCGACTTGCATCTGTTACCCTTAGAGTCTTTGTTCCCCGGATTCTGCTGCACCCGTCTCCCCAGCGCCCAGGTGGGGTTGCAGTTTCCCGCCGGGGAGGGTTCGCCCACCACCCTGCTGCTGGTGGAAAATCCGGAACGCAGCCTATTTGCCTCCATTGAGGCGGCGGCGATTTCGCGAGAATATACCACCAGGCGCGCCGCACCGGTTACGGAAGCAACGGTGAAGCAGGAACTGCGGGCCGGGGCGGATATTTTCCACTTCACCGGGCACGCCTATCACGATAGCACCCAAAGCGATGCCTCTTGCTTGCTTCTCCCCGAAAATCAACGGCTCACCTTAAGAACGTTGTGGGATTTATCCCCCTTACCTCCCTATTCTCTGGTGTCCCTTTCCGCCTGCGAAACCGGCATGACGGGCACAAAGGATTTAATCGATGAATTTATCGGCTTTCCCAGTGCGTTTTTGGCCAACAAAACCCGCTATGTTCTCAGCAGTCTTTGGCGAGTGGAAGATATTTCCAGCGCAATTCTGAAAATAGTATTTTATCAGCATTTCCACAGCGGCGTCCACCCTTCCCTCGCCCTGCAGCAGGCGCAGAATTGGCTGCGAAATGCCACCTATGCCGACTTGGGGACATTTTACGCCGAATTGCTGGCCAACTTGCCCCAGGAATGGGACCGAGACAGTCGGTTTTTCTTGGACATGGAAACCCAACGAGTGCAAGGCAAATTTGATACAATAAAAGAGCCGCCCTATAAACATCCTTATTATTGGGCGGGATTCACCCTGCATGGCGATTCAAGATGATGAAACCTACTGAATTGAATTTATCCGGAACTCCCGCAGAACTCACCCTGAAAGCATTTTATCTGGCGTTGTCGCGCTACGAGTCCCCCCTCCCTGCGGCACAATGCGATCGCATTCAGGAGATTGCCCAGAGGATAAAAGGGGGGGACAAGGAGGCAATTTCTCAACTCCGTATCCTGGCGGAAAACAATGAGGAATTTTACCCGATTTTCCAACAAGCTTATTTGGATTTGCGGGAGTTAGATGCGGAACAAGAACGGGATAAGTGTTTGCCCAAGCTCGAGGAAAATGAGCCATTTTGGCAACCGGATGGCATTTTGGAAAATCTGTTAGCTGGTAATTCTCAAGACCGTGTTAAACAAGACCGGGAGTCGAAAGGAGGCGGTTTTCTGCGCTGGTTGAGTCGAATTGAAATTAAAATTCGCATCAAATCTTAGAATAGTTAGCCCGCCAGGGACTAAAAGTCCCTGGCTAATAGCTAAAGTCGTCTAAAGACGACTGGTAAGCAAGGGTGTCTATTCGGTACATTTATTGGCTAGGAGGCGGTAGCTTTCGTGGGGTGCTTCTGCTGAGCCTGGGAACGAGTTAAATGAGTTTAAATGATGTTAAAAATAATTAGTCCGCGAAGGCGGATTTGGTTTGCAAAGGCGCAATTTCAATTGCCCGCTTCCGATTCTTCTTCGATTAGTCC
>NZ_JAYFEQ010000728.1:0-7930 GCF_055795085.1 Phormidium sp. CCY1219
CAATTATTGCTTATATGCCCTGCCTGACCCACCGAGCTTTACTGACTATTTTACCACTTCTAAAAAAAATTAGCAATGGTTGGGAGTTGCGGTTAATTGGAGCAAATGATTTTCCAGAGGGGATGAGAAGGACCCTGGTGGCGAATGCGGAGGACTTGATTTTGCAGACGCGATCGCTCCTTGTCGGGGAGTCCAAAGAGAATATTGCGACTTTGCCAAACCAAGACACCGAGGGTCATGCCGATACAAATGAGGAGTCCGAGGGTAGGGATGGGGTTGTAGTACAAACTGAAGCTGTAGCGCAATGCGGCCCAGGTAAAGTAGTCGAGCAACTGTTGAATGTCCGATCGCAATGCCCACAAACTCAAAGAACCCACAGTGAGCCATAGGAAAAGGACGAACAGCCAGCGGGCAACCACAGTCATTTCATGCAATCGCTGGACTTGCCCCACGAAGGTGGGATCCTGTGTCAAGGAAGCCAGAGAAGGGGTTGGGTTGGGGGAATCTTGAGAAGGAGTCATGGTGGTGCATCTGTGTAGAAGAGTGGAAAGCGTGTAACTTTCAGCGTTTGTAAGGATGCAACCCGCGCGCCAATTTCTGTACCCTAGGTACAAAAATTGGCAGCATAAGAGGGACTAAATGTCCTTAGATTCCGGTTCGGAATCCACCAGTTCCGGAGGGCCATCGGCGGGAACGGGAATTTTTGACTCTTGACGTTCGCGCCACCAAGCAAGCAGGGTACTGGCGATAAAGATACTCGAATAAGCACCTGCACTAAAGCCGATAATCAAAGCGAGGGCAAAATACTTGAGGGTTTCGCCGCCGAAGAGAAAAATGGCCACCAAAGAGAGCATGGTGGTTAACGAGGTATTGATAGAACGCGAAAGACTTTGATTGACCGATTCATCCACAATATAGTCAATCGAGTGAGTCACTCCTTCGCGCTTGGTGGTTTCGCGGATGCGATCGTAAATCACCACCGTATCGTTAACCGAGAAACCGATAATCGTCAGGAGGGCGACAATGAACAAGCTATCCACTTCCACGCCCAGAGTCAATCCCAAAATCGAGAAAACCCCCAAAGCGATACCCACATCGTGGAACAGGGCGACGATCGCGAATAAAGCGTAATCGAACTGAAAGCGGAAACTGAGATAGAGAATAATGCCGGCGAAAGAGACAACCAGAGCCAAAAGGCCCTTAGCGAACAACTGACGTCCGATAGTCGGACCGACGGTATCGATTTGATTTTTTTCCGGATCGAAAGTCCCCAGTTGAGCTTCGAGGGAATCCACCAGTTGGGTGCGTTCGTCTACATCCAGGGTAGAGGTGCGAATGGAGAGGGCTTGCTTATCCTCGCCGAGCACTTGAATGCTGCTGCTGTTACCCAATCCGCGATCGGCCAAAATATCGCGAACCGTACCGGGGTCAATCGGGTCATCGCAGGCATTGGGAATGGTACAATCCCGTTCTAACTGCAAGCGAGTGCCCCCGGCAAAATCGAGACTGGGACGCAGGGGTGCGCCAATTTGCGTCCAAGAAATCGCCATTGCCAGCAACCCAATGACCAGAGCGATCGCGGAGACACTCCACCACAGCTTGCGCTGTTCGATAACATTTAATCTCATCAACCTGCCTCTGCTCGAGCTTTCTTTACAGTGGATAAATTCGGGCAAAACAGTTGTGGTTTTCGCAGTTCGTCAAAGCCGATCGCGACAAACAAAAGAGAGCGAGTGCAAGTAATTGCCGTAAACATACTCACCACCACCCCAATTCCCAGGGTAAGAGCGAAGCCCTTCACCAGACCCGCACCCAACCAAAACAAAGCCACACAAGCAATCAGAGTCGTCACATTACTATCGAGAATGCTAGAAAAAGCGCGATAAAAGCCGGATTCCACCGAACGATACAAACTCTTCCCCGCGCGCAACTCTTCTCGCGTGCGTTCGAAAATCAGCACGTTGGCATCCACTGCCATCCCAATACTGAGAATAAACCCAGCAATTCCCGGGAGAGTCAACGTTACCCCAAAGATAGAGAACGTGGCCAAAGTCAGCAGAGCATAGATAGCCAGGGCAAAATCTGCCAGTACACCCGGGAGGCGGTAATAAACCACCATAAAAATCAGCACCAAAATCAAGCCGCCGAGGCCGGCATAAATGCTGCTCACGATGCTGTCGCGACCCAGAGTTGCCCCTACGGTGCGGTTTTCCACGATTTCCACCGGCACGGGCAAAGCACCGCCGCGCAATTGCACCGCCAGTTCATTAGCTTCTTGGACGCTAAAGCGACCTTGAATCACCGCCCGTCCGCCAGTAATGCCGGTTTCGGCAAATTCCGGAGGGACAATCGGGGAGCTAATCAACTGGCGATCGAGAAAAATCCCCAGGGTGCGACCGGTTCCGGCGAGACTTTGGGTTAACTCAGCAAAGAGTTTACCGCCTTCGTCATCGAAGTCGAGTCCCACATTCCAATTATCCCCAGCTTGGGCGGGTTGTGGATAGGCATTTTCCAGATTTTTCCCGGTTAACCTGGTTCGTTCGTACAGTTGCTCGTAAAGGGCCTGGATTTGCTCCGACTTTTCCTGCACTGCAGCTTGGGAAGCTGCGAATGCCTCTTCACCGCCAGATTCTTCCAATGCGGCTTGTTCGAGCAATAATTGACTCAGTTCTTGCTGGCGGACGTTGAGTTGTGCCTGCACTTCGTCGTTGGGGGTTTCGCGGCGAAACTCGAGTACGGCGGTGCCTCCGAGGACCCGTTCTGCTTGTTCGGGGTCGCTGACGCCGGGAAGCTGAACCAAAATCTGATCTGTGCCAACGGTTTGGACCACCGGTTCGGATACCCCCAGGGCATCCACGCGGTTTCTGACCACGCTTTGCACCGCTTCCATCACTTCTGGCGTGATTTGCTTGACTTCTTCGGAGGGTCGCACCTGAATGGTAAGCTGCGACCCTCCCTGAAGATCCAATCCCAGGCGTAATGGCACCTGCACCAGCACTGTAATGGCAGCGATGACGAGGACCAAAATTAAGGCCAATAGCGAACGCTGTTTTTTCATAGCTTTACCTGCGGGTAGAGTTTTGAGGTGAGCGTTTGGTTGGGAATTTTCACTCAACGCTCAAAACTCTGCATTCCATAACTTTATATCTGTAGGGCGACCATTTTCTGCACCGCTTCGACGATTTGCGGCGGTTGCACGATGGTGAGTCGCTCTAAGTTTCCATTGTAGGGTGTGGGAATATCCTGGGAGGACAACCGCAACACTGGGGCATCGAGTTCGTCAAAAAATCGCTCGTTAATCGAGGCGATGATTTCTGCGCCGATGCCGCCGGTTTTCATGCATTCTTCTACAATGATGACCCGATGGGTTTTGCGGATGGATTCACCAATGGTGTCTAGATCCAAGGGTTTGAGGGAAATCAAATCGATGATTTCGGGATCTAATCCTTCTTTTTCCATTTGGGGCAAGGCTTGCAAAACGTGGTGACGCATCCGGGAATAGGTCAAGATGGTGACGTCGGATCCGCTGCGCACGATTTCAGCTTTGTCCAAGGGGACGAGATATTCGTCGGATGGCAGGTCTTCTTTGAGGTTGTACAGGAGGACATGCTCGAAGAACAACACTGGGTTGTTGTCTCTAATGGCGCTTTTGAGCAGTCCTTTGGCGTTGTAGGTGGTGGAACAGGCGACGATTTTTAAGCCGGGAACGGCTTGAAAGTAGGCTTCGAGTCTTTGGGAGTGTTCTGCGCCAAGCTGACGCCCTACGCCGCCCGGACCGCGAATCACCATCGGCATTTTGAAGTTGCCACCGGAGGTATAGCGCAACATGCCGGCGTTGTTGGCGATTTGGTTGAAGGCGAGGAGCAAGAAGCCCATGTTCATGCCTTCGATGATGGGTCGTAGTCCGGTCATTGCGGCACCCACGGCGAGTCCGGTAAAGCTGTTTTCGGCGATCGGGGTGTCGAGGACCCGCAGGTCGCCATATTTTTTGTACAGGTCTTTGGTGACTTTGTAGGATCCACCGTAGTGACCGACGTCTTCTCCCAGTACGAATACTGTTGGATCGCGAGCCATTTCTTCGTCTATGGCTTCACGGAGGGCGTTAAAAAAAAGGGTTTCTGCCATCTTCTCAGAGCTGAATGGGTCAAACTTTTATCTTATAGCAGGGAACCGGGAAGGGGAAACAGGGAATCGCGGGAAAAACCATGTAAAGTCGAGGATTTGCGATCGCCCTGTTCGGTTTTCACCCCCGCTTCCACTGCTATTTCTATTTCCAGTGGCCGATCGCCAATCGGGCTGCTTCTGGGGGCGTTTTTCCCTGGGGTGGCGGGCGATCGCTTTCCGTTCATTTTACATTTAAACTGCTTTCCCCCCCTGGCACGCCCTGCGAATTTATCCCCGGTTTTAGGGCAATTCATGCTGTCAAGTTTACCGATAAATTCTCCAAATTCAAAACTCCCCACTCCCGAGAAGGGTAGGGCTAAATCCAAACCTAGCTCGCCGAAGGGGGCTTATTTATTTATGTACTCGGGCAAAAATAATTGCAGAGGGTAGGGTGGGCCTCGCCATTTTCGGAAGTGCCTCGCGCGCCGGAAGTTCTCGTGTCGGCCCACCCTACAAACCTCAATAATCGATGTGCAATTTATTTTGCATGACTGCTTAATAAAGAGTTTTGCTGACCCAAATTCGGTGATGAGTTTATCAGGCGTTTGAAGGATATCTGCAAACGGGGGTTTCCCGGTCATGCTGGGCGGCCAGAAGTTTTTCCCAGGAGAATAGCTTTAATTTCGGTGGAGGAATTATGCAATTTAAGTGTAAGCGGATTGAGCGGCAGTGGCGATGCGCCAGATTTTAATTTCCCCGTCGCTACTGCCGGCGGCGAGGGTGTGACTATCGGGGCTAAAGGCGACGGACATCACGGCGGGGGGGGAAGTGGATTCGCTGTTGAGGGTCGCGATCGCAAAGCCGGTGCGTAAATCCCACAGTTTGATGCTGCCGTCACCACTACCACTGGCAAGGGTGTTCCCGTCGGGACTGATGGCGAGGGAGTACACCACATCGGTATGACCCTCGAGGGTAAGCTGAGGCTGTTGGGGCAGGGTGGAATTTTCCGGAATCTGCCAAATATGGATGTTGCGATCGCCACTGCCACTGGCAAGGGTTCCGCCGTCGGGTCCGATGGCGACGGAATACACGGCATCGGCATGGGCGTGCAGGGTTCCGCTCAAGGTGCCTTTGGGCAGATGCCAGAGTTTGATGGTGTCGTCGCGATGACCGCTGGCGAAGAATTGTCCTTGGGGACTGATGGCGATCGCGTTGACTGGTGCATCGGGCAAGGAGAGGCTTTTTCGCAACTGCCCATCCATCACGCCCCAAATATTAATCGTCCCTCCATTACTATCTTCCACCGGAGGATGAGGCTTCTTGGCGGGGGTGGCAAACAGGGTATCCACAAATGAGTTATCGCTGCCGGTGACGATTAGGGTTCCATCGGGATTGAAGGCAACGGCGGTGACTCGTCCATCTCCACTGAATTGTCCTACGCGCTTGCGTTCCTGAAACTGCCATAGCTCTACGGTTCCATCTGGCGCGCCCACGGCAATTAAGGGCGATCGCGGATTCATGGCGATGCAGTTGACGCCCAAGGGATAACCAAACAAGGTGAAGGCGCGATCGCCGCTGGGTACTTGCAGCAATTTCACTGCACTGTCACAGCTTCCAATCGCGATCGCCGACCCATCGGCAGTAAAGGCGATCGTCGCTACAGGCCCCGATGGCTCAGAGAGGGTGCAAATCAGTTGGGCGTTTTCCCAATCCATCAATCTTAAATGTCCTTAGTATGAGTGACTTAAAACTTGATTCGGGGTACTCACCGCGCAATAATCTAGCACGATCGCCGTCCAAGAGCGAGATAGCCGCTTTTTCCACTGTGCTCCCTTTCCTCCAAGGGCGCAAGGGGCAGGGTTTCTCCGATTGATTTCGCTCCTGATTTCACCCTCAAAGCTTTATTCTACCAGCTATTTTCGGTGCAGGGCAATCGGTCTGCAGCATCCTACCCCAGGGGAATTTCCATTGAAAACTGGGTTGCCGATGGCGCGGATTATCCCCCTCGATTCGCGGTTTGTCTCTCATGGGTTGCGAATCTGGGCACATTGGCTGGAAAAACCCGCTTTCTCATCGCCACTGAACCGACCCGCCGATCCAGGGGCTAACCCTTGCGCCCATCGCGGCGATCTACACTAAAAAAAGGAAATTTTAAATTAACGTTGAGACAAACCCACGAGGAAAAAGCAAGCTGGTGAATAATTCAATGCTCGATCGCTTACGCGATGCGATCGCCCCTTATCGCGATCGCGTGGACTATCTGGAAATCCGCATGGAACAAAGCGAATCCAATTCGATCTCGTTTCGCGGGCCTCGCCTGGACTCGGTGAATCGCAATCTCTCCCTCGCCGGGGGAATTCGCGCTTGCCATAAAGGAGGCTGGAGTTTCGTCACCTTTAACGGATTAACCGAACTGAAAGACCGGATCGAAGAAGCGATCTCCCAAGCGAAACTGATTGGTGAAGGAACCACCGAGTTGGCACCCCTGGACCCGATTGAAGATTATGTGGCGGTGGAATTAGGCCGGGATCCGCGAGGGGTCTCCCTGGAAGACAAGCGGCAAATGGTGGAAACTTACAACCAAGTGCTGCTGGATTTCGACCCGCGCATTCAAACTACGATGTCGAGTTACCGCGATCGCTTCGGGATCTCGTATTTTGTCAATTCCACCGGCACCTGTATTGCCCAAGAACGCTTGAATGTCTCTGGCGGGTTTGGCGCGATCGCGCGCGGCGATGGCGCGGTCGTCCGTCAAGGCTACGAATCCATTCACTCTCGTTCGGATTACGATGCGTTCTCCAATATCGAGGACCGGGTTCGCAGTGCTGCAGAACGGGCGATTCGTCAGTTAGAAGCCAAATCGGTGAAAGGCGGCCAATATACGGTGGTTCTCGACCCCTATCTGGCTGGGGTTTTCATTCACGAAGCGTTTGGCCATCTCTCGGAGGCGGATTTCGTTTACGAAAATCCCCGCATGCAGGAATTACTGCAATTGGGCAAGCCGGTGGCGATCGAACAGCTCAATGTGGTGGATGATGCGACGATTCCCAATCTGCCGGGTTCGCTGAAGTACGATGATGAGGGGGTGCCGGCACAACGCAAGTATTTGATTAAAAATGGGGTGCTCACCCAACGCTTGCACAACCGGGAAACGGCGGGCAAAATGCACGAAGAACCTACGGGCAATGCAAGGGCGATCGGTGCCACTTATCCCCCGATCGTGCGGATGACGAATACGGCGATTGAAGCGGGCGATCGCTCTTTCGAGGAGACTATCCGCGATATCGATGAGGGGGTTTATGCCGTCCGCATGATCGGCGGTCAAACCAATGGCGAAATGTTCACCTTCGCCGCCGCCGAAGGCTACATGATTCGCAATGGCGAAATTGCTGAACCGGTCAGCGATGTGACGCTCACCGGCAATGTCTTCCAAACGTTAAAGGATATCGAGGCGATCGGAAATGATGCGGTTTATCTCAATGGGGGCTGTGGGAAAGGCGGTCAGTCTCCGCTTCCCGTGAGTGTCGGCGGTCCCCACGTTCGCATTAAAAATGTAGTGGTTGGCGGACGATAAGGCTTTTTTCTCTCCCCCCCCTCCTGCGGTTTACCCGGTATTGGTTCACCGCTGTAGCCCACCCCGCTTATCCAGGGGACAAGGGTTTGGGGGGGTTGTCTCGATTCAATCTGGCGACCTGGGCGATCGCAAGTCCTCAGGGGCTAGAGAATGAAGAATTACAGATTAATAATTTCTTCATCAGAAATTAGGGTTGGTAAGGGGGAGAACGGAAACCCTCGTCATTTATGCGTAGGGAGGAGTTCTCCCCCC
>NZ_JAYFEQ010000729.1:0-459 GCF_055795085.1 Phormidium sp. CCY1219
CTAGACGATAGCATTTGGCAGTGGTCGGTTACTACGGGTATTGGCTTACCCTGTCCGCCTTCCGTTCCCCGCTTCACTCAGTGGTTCGTGAGTCCTGCAAATGGGGGTGGTTATCGCCGTTGCTCTCGAGAATTGTTAGATTTTGTTAAAATTCTCCAATTCCTTTGACTCGGAGCCTGCTGACCTGAGATTTGGTAGCGGTTGTTACCGTTCCCCTCTTCCTTAGCAACCAGATGACAGTGGTCAAGGTTCCTTGGCTTTAAGCCTTGGATTCCTTGCCCCGCTTACGTTTTCAGTATTTCACCCTTGACTTTGGCGGGAATAATTCGCACGTTTCGCACGTTTCGCACGTTTCGCACGTTTCGCACTTGTACTTAGATTCTAGCCCGGTTTGGCGGGATTGTCGAGTCCCCGAACACAAATTTTTAGATTAGCAGCGCCCCCTCTCCTGAGTAGAAT
>NZ_JAYFEQ010000730.1:0-252 GCF_055795085.1 Phormidium sp. CCY1219
TTCCATCATCTGGGGTGTTATGCCGACGCCTCCATCTTTCCCCCGAGGTACTTTTGCAAGTCGGTGTCAGTGGATTACAAACTCCCTGACCTTTCCCTTTGCCCGTTTTGGGCGCGGCGTAACATCCACTTTCGCCGCTTAATCTTTACGAGGGTTCAAGACGATGATTTGGTTACTAGACGATAGCATTTGGCAGTGGTCGGTTACTACGGGTATTGGCTTACCCTGTCCGCCTTCCGTTCCCCGCTTCAC
>NZ_JAYFEQ010000731.1:0-352 GCF_055795085.1 Phormidium sp. CCY1219
CGTTTTCCCCATTTGGTTAATTTCCAATATAGTAATTCATCCATTTGAGAAAAGACTTCCTTGGATACTACTGTTGAATAGTAGTTGCTCCACCCTCTAATGACCGGGTTGAGGCGTCTTATTAACCCCTCTTGCGGTGCTGCGCTGTGGGAGTCTACTATCCCTTTCAGTTTTTTGTAGTGGGTTTTGATGGCTTGATTGCTAGGTTTGATGATAGTTTTGAAGCCTAGTGGATTACTGTGTGTGTCTTTCCCAGTTTTGTATTTTCCAACTGTATATTGTCGGATGTTGAAGCCGAGAAAGTCAAACCCTGGATTATCCCCTTCTAAAGTGTGGGTGATATGAGTTTTGG
>NZ_JAYFEQ010000732.1:0-201 GCF_055795085.1 Phormidium sp. CCY1219
CGTTTTCCCCATTTGGTTAATTTCCAATATAGTAATTCATCCATTTGAGAAAAGACTTCCTTGGATACTACTGTTGAGTAGTAGTTGCTCCACCCTCTGATGACCGGGTTGAGGTGTCTTATTAACCCCTCTTGTGGTACTGCTCTGTGGGAGTCTACTATCTCCTTAAGTTTCTCGTAGTGGGTTTTGATGGCTTTTTTG
>NZ_JAYFEQ010000733.1:0-337 GCF_055795085.1 Phormidium sp. CCY1219
TGTGAAAGCACCTCCCCCACGGTAGCGACTGGTCATCAATCCGTGAAGCGGGGAGGAAAGGTGGTTAAGCCTGGGTCCAAACAGGTACTCCATCGAGCAAGTGTCTATGGATAGGAAAACGAAGCCACGATTGAAGCGTCGATATCTGAAACCAGCGAAAATTTAGACTGATACGCTGGAACCAAAAGGTGAAGGATAAAGGGAAGGCGAGTCGTTGTTCGACCTTCCACACACTCGAAAGAAACCCGGCGTAAAGTGGTGTCCTAAAGGCACGAACAATCGACATTCGGAACGAAGTAACCCTCGCTGTTGCTCTCAGGAAATTTGGTCGATATCC